>DASVAM010000672.1:0-10935 GCA_036376375.1 Chitinophagaceae bacterium | reverse complement strand
CCGGGTGCGGCCGGTTGAAGTATATATGTTCCTTCAAATTTGCAAAGCGGCTCTGAGTTTTGTGTGGCGACATTATAGGGATTCATGATGAAGCCGGTAAGCAGCGCGCAAAAAAACAAAGTCGCCATAATAATAATTTGTTTCATGGTAGTTTTTTTTGAAGATTTTAAAAAGTGATTGTTCCATTAAATGTTTCCGTGTAATCGCCATTAACAACACCATCAGTCATAACATAAGTGCCACTTGCCAGAAAAACGAATTCACCGGTCGCATTTGAAAATCTTCCTGAGCCACCAGTAATGTTTGCATTCAGCTCCCAGGAGAATGTGCCGGGTACAGATCCGAAAATGAATATCCCATTGTAATTACCCATGATCTGTTCACCTGCAGGACTTGTCATAATGAATGTTCCTTGAACCATTGATGAAACCAGGTTGATCACATCGGTTGTCACTTTACTGAAAGCTCCAAGATGAGTTACAGAGCCGGTAGCAGTGGCTCCTCCGGAATATATTGTTGGATCAGCAGTAGGTTGACTGATGAAGCTTCCGACAATTTTCCCTTTAAAGGGCCGTTCCAGGACTTGCGACGACGAATTGTGATTTGAGAAGAACGCAGATGAAGCAACTTCTTCAGGTGCAGTAAACGATTGATCAATACTTTTTTTACACGAAGTAAACAATAGCAACAAACAACATGTTATCAGCAGTTGGACAGATTTCGTTTTCATGATAAAAGTTTTTATTGGAAGGAGTTTTTTAATGACAAAAGAAATTTCCGTTGTGAATGGACGCCTTTATGTCTCCATCGTCGTCACGGGTGACATGCACAACAAACTGTACATTATAGCCACATCCATTTTCACTTTCCATCCGGACAGACCAGTTTAAAGTTGCCAGGTTCTCATTAGTGTCAAACACATAGTTTCGAACGGAGACACTCTGCACGGTATATTCCAGACCGCTCGACAATCCCAGGCCGCTGATATCGCGGCTATCCATATGAATGACGTTGCTGTTTTGGACACGATGGATGATGCCTTTGAGAAATATTTGTTCCTCGCAGCAAGGATTGAAAATCGTTAAACTAAGGGGGATATAGCTCCTCTCCACTCCATGTTCTGATGGGTTTTGATTTTCCTGCTTAATGCTTGTCGTGTAATCGTCTTTGAAATATTCAGAAGACTGCTCCATTTGTTTGTGACAGGCAACTGTAACCAATAGCAGAGTACCAACGACAAGCATCTGAACTAATTTCTTTTTCATAAAATGATTTTTAAATGATTAATATTTTGTTTTTCACTACAGGACCTGAGTCCTGCCACATATCGATATGATCAATGAACAATTGAAACGGACTTCGTATAAACTTTATCATCTATTACCAACTTAACTGCATATATGCCTGGCGCCATTTTATCCAGGTCGATCAATTGCGTATAATCATTAGCTCCTAATCTCATTGTACTGCGGAACACTATTTGGCCTGAAATATTCAATACTTCTACATTGATCACTTTATCCTGTACTCTTTTTGCTTTTAAGTAAAACTGTCCGGAAGAAGGATTGGGATATAACTGCAAATTGTAAGGATCACCAGTTTTTCCAGGAGCTACATTTATTGAAATTGTTTGTTCAATGCCCGCACCACAATCATTCACCGCGCTTACTGATAAATCATAAGTGCCAGGTGTTTCCCAGTTAATATAAAGCTCATAAGGATTTTGCCCACTATTGATTGTTCCTCCGCCGCTCAATGACCAGTTGTAGCCAGAGGCTCCACTCATAGGTTTCACCGCATATAAGTTCAATTCTCCAACTGTGACATAAGTATTTCCAATTATATCGCCAGGTTTAGATAGAATTGTAACAAACTGAACCGGCAATGACGTTGCAGGACCGCTTCCGCAGCCATTATTTGCATTGACTGAAATGAGCCCTGTTGTGTTTCCACTAGTTACACCTATTGAAACATCAATTGATTGACCTGTCCAACCTGTGGGCAGCGTCCATGTATAACTGGTAGCGCCGGAAACAGGACTGATAGAATAAACGTGGGTACTGCCCTGGCAAATGCCAGTCTTGCCAATGATACTATACGGTTGCTGAGGAAGAAGGTTAACTTTTACCGGCATTGTGAACATATCACTACTGCCACAATTGTTATAAGCAGCCACCGTAATAAAATCCTGGGGATAACCACTGTATTGGGGGGTTATTGTAATGCTGGTTGAATCAAAGCCAAATGCTGTTCCGAAGGTAAGATCCCATGTATAGCCGGCGGCTCCGGGAACTGAATCGATAAAGTAGGTTTGAGAGCTGCCTTCACAAACAGTGTCATTTCCATTTATTAACCCCGGTATCGCAGGAACGGATTTCGTTGTGACTATCAGAGCTTGAGGAATAGAAACTCCGCAATCATTATTTGCAACCACTGAAATCGATCCGATATTCGATCCAGTCTGTACCGTAATACTATTTGAATTAGAAAGACCCGACCAACCCGTAGGAAGACTCCATGTGTAGGAAGTAGCCCCATTTACAGGATTGACAGAATATAATTGAGAAGTCGATTGACATACTGAATCAGATCCAATTATCAATCCTGGCTGCGACGGTGTCGAATTGATCGATATATCTAATGTTTGAGCATAGCTGCTGCCACAACTACCATTAGCAGTTACTGAAATTATACCTGGATCCGATCCAACGGTTACAGTTATACTATCTGTTGTTGAGTTTCCTGACCAGCCGGCTGGAAGGTTCCATGAATAACTTGTAGCACCTTGTACAGGATTAACATAATAAGTTTGGGTACTGCCCGGACAAGGTGAGATATTTCCATAGATGTTATCAGGTGACGGGAAAAAGACCGTTGTTATTGCCAGTGTTTGAGGTGGGCTATTGCCACAGCCATTATTTGCCATCACTGAAATAGTGTGTTCACCATCGTAATATGCAATAGTTGTTATACTATCAGTAGTAGAATAGCCCGGCCAATCTGGAGGTAATACCCAGGTATAATAGGTGGCGCCTGGAACTTCAGTTAAAAAGTATGATTGGGTGCTGCCTGCACAAATAGATCTGTTTCCATAAATAGTATCAGGCCTAGACGGATTCGAACAATTTCCTAACCATTTTGCAATTCTATTTGCAAGAAAATTACCTGCATAAGTAAAGCCACCTCCAACATAAAGAGCAGAATCGGTTGCCAGCAAATCAGAAACGGAGCCGTTAACGCCCTGACCTACGTTTGACCAGTAAGTGCCATTCCATTTTGTAATATAGGTTGTTGGATAAGTTTCCCCAACTCCATCACCTGTTCCATCGCTATAGCTAGGATAAAAACCTCCAGCATAGAGGATCCCATGATAGACAGCCAATGAGGCTGGTGCAAAATCTGTTCCTGATCCAACTGGTGACCATTCACTCCCATCCCATTTAGCTATATGATTTACGTAGCCATTTGCTGTCATCCAGAATTCACCGCCGGCATGAAGCTCACCATTGTAAGAAACTAATGAACGAACAATACCATTAGATAATCCTGAGCTTAATGCGGACCAGTTGGCACCATCCCATTTTGCAATATTGTTTGCAGAAACAGTTCCGGCTGTGTCAAAGGCACCTCCGACATAAAGCTTTCCATCGTTAACTGCTAAAGCCCAAACGGAAGTAGAATGGTCAACATATCGATCTAAATCAATTCCTGCACCAAGAGAAGACCAGGTTGCTCCATCCCATTTTGCAATACGATTAGCAGCAATTCCTCCAATTGTATCAAATGCACCGCCTGCATAAAGCTCTCCATTAAGGACAGCAAAATCTATGATCACACTATTTGCGCCTGTTCCTATTGATGACCAACTGGTGCCATTCCATTTTGCAATATTTTTTGCTGAAATGCCCCCTACGGAATCGAAAACACCGCCCGCATAAAGTTCCCCATTGTAAACGATCATTGTTCTCACATGACCGTTGGGACCTCCATTAAAAATGATACCTCCGCCTACATCAGACCAATTAGTTCCGTTCCATTTAGCAATACGATTTACGGGAATTCCACCAGCTGAATCGAAAACGCCACCGGCATAAACATCCCCATCATAAAATGCTATCGAATTGACCCAACCTTCGCCATAATATGTGGTCGTACCAACGCCAGTTCCAAGAGGCGTCCAATATTGGGCATGCGTATTATTCTTTACTATTAAGGGAAGAATAAATATGAATAGTATAATTTTTTTCATAAAAATTCAATTAAAAAATGATAAATATTTTTCTTAACTAATCGTGCCTTAAAGTAAAATCAGGATCTGCTAATCAAGATTCGGGATGGAATGGGGTATTGCATACAAGATAAGATGGCACTCAAGGGGATTTTTGATATATGAGCAGTTGGCTAAAACCAATGAGCAATTGGAACGTATCCTTTAGGATTATAGTTTTTTCATGAGCAACGCAATAATTCCTTCCCGACGACTACGGGAAATGGGAATTTGGGCAGCATTTATCATTTCGATATATCCTCCTTCGGATTTTACATATCGGATCACATATTTGAGATTAATAAGATGAGAATGATGTACTCGTACAAATCCAAATGGCACGAGCAAGTCTTCCATTTCCTTAAGTGTTTTTGAAACCACCAATTTTGTTTTGTCATCAAAATGAATAATGGAGTAGTTGCTCGCAGCTTCGCAATGTACAATATGTTGAGGGTCGGCAAAGAAAATCCCTTCCTGTGTGGCCAATGGTATTTTACCGGGCAGGCTTTGAGGTAACTGATATTGTTGGAGCAGGATATTTAATTGCTGATTAAAATCACGATGGCGATACAGTTTTTCAAAACGCTCCACCGCGGCCTGGAGGTCGTCGGCATCAACTGGTTTTAGGAGATAATCCAAAGCTGCAAATTTGAACGCTTTTAAGGCAAACTGGTCGTAAGCAGTCGTAAAAATGACTTCAAAGCACGGTTCAGGAAAGGCAAGTAGTACTTCAAATCCATTTTTCTTCGGCATTTCAATGTCAAGAAATACCAGGTCAGGAGAGAATTGTCTGATTGCAGCTATACCTTCATCAGCACTCGTGCATAGTGCTAAGGGGGTTATTTGCGGGCAATACGTTTGTATCTGCCATTCGAGCATTTCGAGTGTATTTTTCTCGTCATCAATTAGCACTGCTTTTATAGACATTATTCAACTGTTTAATCAACTTGTTTTTGCATCGGAATCTGTAATGTTACCCTTGTTCCAAGTGCTTTCCCGCTTTCACTAACCAGGTCTTCAATTAATACGGATGAGGGTTCATCTTTTGTATGATTAAGAAGCGCTAAACGTTCCCGGTTGATCTGCATACCATGTGATTTTTTATCAGCGACTTCCTTACTTTTCAATTCCTTTGCCATTGGCCTTCCGATTCCATTATCTTCAATGCATACTTTAAGTTTTGTATCCGATACTTTCAATAAAGTGATTGTCAACTTTCCTATACCAGATTCTTTGTGCAGTAATCCATGCCAGATAGCATTTTCTACGTATGGTTGCAGAAGCATGGGTGGAATAAAACTATCTTCCCTGTCTAAATTGTCATCTATCTGCAAAGTATAGGTAAAAGCATGATCAAAACGTAAGGTTTCCATATCTATATATAATTGCAAACTTTGCAATTCTTTTTCAATACTTATAGAATCAGATAGCGAATTATCGAGGATCAACCGGATCAGTTTTGAGAATTTAGTTAAGTAACCAGATGCAGTTTTATGGTCACTTTTTACAATGTACCTGTTAATGCTGCTCAGGCAATTGAAAATAAAATGCGGATTCATCTGTGCCCGTAATGCCCGCATTTCGACCTCAGACAATTTTTGTGCATACTCTGCTTTTAACCTTGCTTCTTTACGAAGAACAGCTATCCTGTATCGGTGTGCCATATAAATCAATGAAAACAAAGCAATCCCCAGTAGCACTCTGAACCAGGTAGAATTATACCAATATCCTGAAACAACTATTTTGCGTTCAAAATAGTTGGTTTCATTCGCCTCCTTACCATCATTCAATTTTATTTTTAGTGTATATTCTCCTGCAGGAAGGTTATTATAGGTCCCCGTAGTTGTATTGCCTGCCTGAATCCAATCTTTATCAAATTTTTCAAGGATGTATGAATAGCTTAGTTGCTGCGGATTATCATGTGTAATTGCAGCATACTGAAAGTGTAAATAATTTTCCTCTGGTTTGAGGACGATTTTATCAACATAATTAATATTAGCTGGCCAATTTTTGTTATTCACTTTGAACCCAAATACAATTAGTTTGGACGTCTGAATTTCTTTTTTTGCTAAAGAACCAGGTTGAAATGTCTGAAACGCTTTGTGATAACCAAGATAGATATGCCCATCGGCATCCTCGTAAGGGGGAATAGTAAGATTTTTACTTTTTAAACCATCTGCATCCGAGAAATTTTTCGAGGTTCCTGATTCAGGATCAAACAAGCTAAGGCCATTGTTGGAAAAAAACCAAATATTCTGTTGTTTGTCTTCGTGCACAAACCTGATATTATCCGAAGGCAATCCATTAGTGTGGTCATAATTGATAATTTCTTCTCTGCTGCTAAAAGGATGTTTCAGGCGCCAAACTCCTTCACCTATTATCGTAAAAAAAATGCTGCCATCATTTGCTTTACAAATACTAGTTGAGAATCCGATCGGGAAATTTTTTTTGCGAAGTGAGTTTAAAAAAACGGTTTTCCCATCCGGGATATGAAGACTTCCCAGCCCGTAGTGGCTGTGTGAAAACCAAATATTATTATGATCGCCAGCGACAATAGAAGTCACCCAATATTCATTATATGGTAATTTTGTACTATCATTACCTGTCATGATCTGGTATTCATTTACTTTTCCGGTTCCTGGAAAATATCTTAGTAATCTGTTATTATTTCGACATCCCATCCATATACTACTATCTTTTCCCAATGTCGCACAAATCAATTCCTGGTTCAACAATTTTCTTGCGCTACTATCTGTTTTAAGATTTTCAAACTCTTGTTTAAGAGTATTAAAAAAGACAAGCCCATAATATCCTCCCGCGTAAAACCCATTTTGGCCGGGTGCCGACAATAAGAAATTAGTCTCACCTTTATGATGTTTTCCGGGTACACGATATGACTTATGGCTTTGAGTTGCCATATCATATTTATAAATGCGGGTGTCATAACCAGCTCCAATAAACAAGCTGTTGTCTATTTTCAGAAAGCATGATGAATTCAGCAGTTCTGGAATAAGGGCCTGCTCATTTTTAAACGAATAACTTGAAAAAAGCTGTTTATTATTGATTTTTATCAGCGCTCCGTTAATATGTACCAGCCAAAGACTGCCATCTTTGGCCTGAATAGACTTCCCGGTCGCGAAAACAAAACCTTCATCGCTTAACAATCTTACGGGATGGAACTTGTGGGTTTGCAGGTCAAAAACAAAAAGTTCTTTATCCTGGGTACTGATCCATAAATGTGTTGAATCCTTTTGCCAAATCCCGGTGCAGATGTTTTTCGTACCATCCCAGGTTTTGGGATGCCAAAGGTAAGTCTCGAAACGCCTGGTTATAGTGTTCAGTTTTTTTATTCCGCTACCCCAGGTTCCAATCCAAATATCATTTTTTATCTGCGGCCCAAAAAAATTAAATACGCTTGTACGCTCATTCTGTGTAACTCTATTCTGAAGTTCAGGTTCAATAATTTCTTCGGCAATGCCAGTCCTGGCATTGAAGTAAACAAGACCGCCGTTGGTAGCCAGCCAAAAAGTTCCCTTATCATCTTCAAAAATATTAGTGACCCATGACGGATCGTAAAAGCTGCCACAATTATTTGGAAAACATATTTTGTAGGGAATAACAGTATTTTTCTTTTTATCTATTTCTGCCAGGCCGTATCCAATCAATGGAACCCATAAACGGCCATGTTTATCTTCAAAGGGCTGTCCAATCTCGAATTGGTGAGATTGGTGAAGATTGAAATCCTTTTCATTACGATATTGATATCGTGAGAAATTTTCAGTGTGCGGATCATAAATATATAATCCTTTGTGACGTATATACGTCCAATGTGTGCCCTCTTTATCCTCGTAAATAAATTGCACATAATTACCGGGAAGACTATGAGGATTTTTTGTAGAATGGCTGTAATTTTTGAACTGTGTACCATTAAAACTTTGCAGGCCGCTTTCACTACTAATCCAGATGAGTCCGTCATTGTCTTCGGTTATATTACGAACCTGGTTACTGATATTATAACCTTCCTTCTCGCCATATATTGTTGCATTAACATAATAAAACGGTGATTGTGCATTACTATGCGCAAAGCACAATACGAATAAAAGGAATAAAGCAGGGGACATTACGTTTCTCAAGGCATAGTATTTTCAAAAATAAGTGCACTACTAATTTACTTTTATTTATTCAATCGTTTTTGAAGAACAGTAATTTACTCTTCTGGGCATGCGAATGGCAATTTCGAATGATTAATTTGCAGGTTGATGAAGATGAAATTAAAACGTAAAACGATTTCAAACGCTCACTTATGTGTCACTTCAATTGTCCTAATCGGTAATTAAGTTGACTTTGCTCTCAATTGATCCAGATACGCGGAGGTTCGTGAAAAAGAAATTTTAAAATATCTCGTGGAAGGGATGAGTTATAAATTGATCGCCGATACCTGTTTTATCAGTGAAACAGTGAATGTGTATATAAAGAATATTTATAAAAAATTGCAGGTTCATTCAAAATCGGAAGCTGTAGTAAAAGCGATAAAAGGAAGGATCGTTTGACAATGCAAAAAGCCATCCACAACAAGCGAATGGCCTTCTGATTTTTTTATTACTCCCCTTTTCCCGAAGGTCCAAAGGACCCCTTTGGAGGATGCCTATGGCAAGGGGTTGGGGGCAAATCCTTTCTTTTCCCCTGCCGGAATTTTTGATTTAATATAATCTACCAATTCTTTTAAAGCTGTATTACCCGCATCAGCTTTCAATGCCTCTTCTTTTTTGTCAGCAATGTTTGCTAAGGTTTCATTGATATAAGGATCGGTTTGATTCCTGAATTGTTGTGGAATGGCTTCGCGGAATTTTACAATCTCATCGACAGAGGCTTTTACTTTTTCTGTATTTTTTAATGCGCCAAGATAAATGCCAAGGGAATTAAGTGCATTGAATTTTTGCTGAGAAACCGGAAGCTTATTAAAGCCACCGATGATCTCTTCTTCCAGGCTTTCATCTCCTGATGCAGCTTTCACGCTTTGTAATGCATTCTTCAATGCTCCTTTAGAAGGGCGTTTGTCCAGTTCTTTTGCAATGGCCATTGCAGCATCCTTATCAACTTCCAGTAAAGCATTTAAGGCATTCCCTGAAACAGAATAAGATGAATCTTTTGTGGCCGCTTTAAATAAGGATGCATACGCCGCCTTTTTATATTCGCCAAGCTGGTTAATAGCATTTGCTCTTACCGTTGACTTCTTATCATTCTTTGCCAGGTCTGCAAGGATGGGCTCAACTGCTTGTTTTACTTTTTCATTTTCAAGATCAATGCTATACAAAGTTGCATTGCGAAGTCCATGGTATTTGTCTTTTAATGCTATCTTAAGCAGGTCGAGGGCTTTAGGGTCATCCTGGTTTCTTGCAGCAAACTGAATGGCTTCAAGCCTGTCAAGATATTTGCCTGCATATTTATATTGATGAATAAAATTGTCAAGTGTCTTATTGTCTTTTTTGTTCCATAATAGAACTTTATCTCCATCAACATTGACAAGTTCAGGACGCTTGCTGTAATTAAACGTAAAAGTGTCGATTGCATTTTTTGCCCAAACCGTATGACGAACTTTATTTGCTCCATTATAAATATCAACCGCAATCGGGAGCGTAAATAGTTTCCCGCTTTTCTGAATTTGTTTAATAATGACATTTACTTTTCCCGCTGCATCGTCGTATACATAATCAATGGTGACAGAAGGGTGGCCATTGTCAAAATACCATTGGTTAAAAAACCAATTCAGATCGCGGCCGGTAACCTCTTCAAATGCAAGACGCAGTTGATGTGCTTCCGCAGCTTTGAATTTATTGGTGGTAAGATATAAGTTCAATGATTTGAAAAATGCGCTATCGCCAATATGGTTTCTCAACATATGAAGAATTCGTCCGCCTTTTTGGTAACTCACCTGGTCAAACATATCTTCTTTGTCTGCATAAAAGAAACGAACAAGATGTTTTGATTCGCTTCCACTTTGTAAATAACCTTGCACGCCCTGGTAATTTTCTGCATCCCCGGCATCTTTACCATTCTTATGTTCTTCCCATAAAGTTTGACTGTAGTCGGCAAATGATTCATTCAGCGTAAGATTGCTCCAGCTTTCTGCCGTCACATAATCGCCAAACCATTGATGAAATAATTCATGAGCAATTGTCCCTTCCCATATATTTCCATCAACCAATTCCCTTGCATCTTGTTGCGCACTTTCCTGGTGAATGGTAGCCGTAGTGTTTTCCATGGCACCGGCAACGTAGTCTCTGCCGGTGATCTGTGAATATTTTACCCAGGGAAATGGAACACCGGTGATCTTTGAGAAGAACTCCATCATTTCAGGAGTATTGCCAAATATTTTTTTTGCGACGGAAGCATATTCCGGTTCCACATAATAACTGACTTCTTTCCCTTTCCAGCTTTCTTTAATAACCGCGTAGTTTCCTACCCCAAGGAAAAAAAGATAGGGCGAATGAGGGAGATCCATTTTCCAATAATCAGTTCTTGTGCCGTCAGGATTTCTTTTTTGACTCATCAACTTTCCATTCGAAAGCGTCACATACTTATTGTCAACGGTGACCCTGAGTTCCTGTGTGGTCTTCTGGCTTGTTTTGTCAATTGTTGGAAACCAAACAGAGCTTGATTCTGTTTCA
>DASVAM010000655.1:0-5678 GCA_036376375.1 Chitinophagaceae bacterium | reverse complement strand
ACGGGTTGATCAATGGTGTTTCCGGTGCGGACATGATCACCCTTTTTGATGCTTCGAAATTCAAAACAAGATTTGCCTGTGAAATAAAAGGGTTTGATCCGACGATGTTTCTTGAAAAGAAAGAGGCCAGAAAGATCGACCGGTTTACCCAGATCGCATTGGTTGCAAGCGACCAGGCGGTAAAAGACTCCGGCATTACAAAAGATAATGTCAATACAGACCGCGTAGGTGTCGTGTTTGCCAGCGGTATAGGCGGACTTATTACTTTCCAGGAGGAGGTTATGAATTTCGCAAAGGGCGATGGTACCCCTCGTTTCAATCCATTCTTTATTCCGAAAATGATCCTTGATATTGCTGCAGGACAAATATCAATGCGTCATGGTTTCAGAGGACCAAACTTTGCCGTGGTCAGTGCATGTGCATCTTCTACCAATGCAATGATGGAAGCTTCTAATCTTATTCGTTTAGGGAAAGCAGATATAATTCTTACTGGTGGTTCCGAAAGTGTGATAAGTGAAGCAGGTGTTGGCGGGTTTAATGCCATGAAAGCATTAAGCGAAAGAAATGATGATCCAAAAACGGCGAGCCGTCCTTATGATAAAGACCGGGATGGTTTTGTAATGGGAGAAGGCGCCGGTGTTGTTATTCTCGAATCGCTGGATCATGCCATTGCAAGAGGTGCAAAAATTTATTGTGAGGTAGCTGGTTCGGGAGCTACCGCTGATGCACATCATATTACCGCTCCGCATCCGGAAGGATTGGGAGCAAAGAACGTAATGAATGCAGCACTGGAAGATGCGGGTATGAAGCCTACAGACATTGATTACATAAATACTCACGGTACCTCAACACCGCTGGGTGACATTGCGGAAGTGAAAGCGATCGTTGATGTTTTTGGAGACCATGCTTACAAAGTAAATATCAGCTCTACAAAATCCATGACCGGGCACTGTCTTGGTGCAGCCGGTGTTATTGAAGCCATTGCTTGTATAAAAGCGGTGATGCATGATACCGTGCCGCCAACAATCAATCATTTTACCGATGATCCTGAATTGGACCCACGGTTGAATTTTACTTTTGTAAAAGCACAGCAACGTGTGGTCAATGCTGCGTTGAGCAACACATTTGGTTTTGGGGGTCACAATGCTTGTGTGATCGTGAAGAAATATGTGGCGAAGTAACTCCAAATTTTTAAATCAAAAATTCCCCAGAAACCCCGGATTCGAAACATTTAAATGGAATTTGGAATTTGTTTTTTGGAATTTTAATTTTTCGTAGCTTTTGACCGTGGATTTTTTCAAGCAATTCTTTAAGGAACGTGCCGGCGCTTCATTTAAGAAGCAATTAAAAAACGTACTCGGTTTCAGCCCGGATAATATTTCCCTTTACAAGACGGCCCTTACTCATCGTTCTGTTCGCGAAAGTGCGGACGAAAATAATGAGCGACTCGAATATCTTGGCGATGCCGTGCTGAGTGCTTTGGTGGCTGATTATCTTTTTATGCGTTATCCATATAAGGAAGAAGGTTTTTTGACGGAGATGCGCAGTAAAATGGTAAACCGGCAACAGCTAAATGAGATCGCTTTGCGGATGGGCTTAAAAAAAATTACACTGTATAATAAATCGGATGGCTCATTAAAGATCAGCCAGATCTTTGGAAATACCCTGGAGGCATTAGTGGGGGCCATTTACCTTGATCGTGGGTATAAAAAAACAGCAAAGTGGGTAACGGAAAGGATCATTTTACCACACATGTTCATCGATGACCTGGAGGCGCTGGAAATAAATCATAAGAATAAGCTATATGGCTGGGCAAATAAGAATGGAAAGATACTTGAGTTTGAAACGGTAGAGGAAAAAGTTGAAAATGGTCGCCGCTTGTTTACAATTGCCGCCGTTGTTGATGGAAGTAAAATTGCCGAAGGAAAGGCATTCAATAAGAAAGATGCCTCCCAAATAGCCGCTCAGATGGCAGTTGTTATGCTGGGGATCATCAATGCTGATACTGCTTCAGAAAACGATATAGAAAATAAATAAATTACTTTATCTCTTCACATAATTCAACCAGTACACCATTTGTTGATTTAGGATGAAGGAAGCAAACCAGTTTATTATCCGCTCCTTTTTTGGGTTTATCATTTAGCAAAACAAATCCCTCCTTTTTCAATCTTTCCATTTCTGCTTCTATATTTTCAACTTCAAAAGCGATATGGTGAACACCTTCTCCTTTTTTGTCAATGAATTTTGAAATAACTCCATTTTCATCAATGCTTTCCAACAGCTCGATCTTCGTATCTCCTTTTTTGAAAAAAGCAGTGCTTACCTTCTCAGTTTCCACTACTTCGGTTTTGTAGCACCGACTATTCAGCAGCTTTTCAAACAAAGGCACGGAATCTGCCAACGTCTTTACGGCTATACCGATATGCTCGACTTTCAGCATGGCTCTTGTTTTTGGTTTTGAAGACTTTACGATTTCGGTAAAATTAGCGGTTAGGCCTGAAAATAGCCTTTTGAACTAAGCCATTTCGGGCTAATTTTGTAATTCTGACAAATTTTATAAAAGACTATTATGTTGAAATTTCCGATATACCTCGACCATAATGCCACTACTCCTTGTGATCCAAGGGTTGTGGAAGCAATGATCCCTTATTTTACCAACAGCTTTGGTAATGCGGCAAGCCGTAATCATCCTTTTGGCTGGCAAGCCGAAGAAGCAGTTGATTATGCCCGTGAGCAAGTGGCGAAATTAATTGGCGCAGATCCGAAGGAAATAATTTTTACTTCCGGTGCTACAGAAGCCGATAACCTTGCAATAAAAGGTGTGTTTGAAATGTATGCGAGTAAAGGAAACCATATCATCACCTGCAATATTGAGCACAAAGCGGTACTTGATACCTGTAAGCATATTGAAAAAGAAGGAGGAGAAGTTACTTACCTGAAAGTAAATGCTGATGGCCTGATCGATATGAAAGAGCTCGAAGCGGCTATCAAACCAACTACCATTCTTATTGCGATCATGTACGCAAACAATGAGATCGGGACAGTGATGCCGATGAAAGAAATCAGTGCGTTGGCAAAAAAGAAGGGAATACTTGTTTTCTCTGATGCAACGCAGGCGGTTGGAAAAATTCCGGTGGATGTAAATAAAGATGGGATTGACCTGATGGCATTCACGGCACATAAAATGTATGGTCCAAAAGGTGTGGGTGCATTATATGTTCGCAGAAAAAATCCGAGAGTAAAAGTTACCGCCCAGATGGATGGTGGTGGCCACGAACGTGGGATGCGTAGTGGTACACTGAATGTTCCCGGTATCGTTGGTTTTGGTAAAGCCTGCGAAATATGCATGAATGAAATGGAAGAAGAGACAAAGAGATTGAGTGCCTTGAGAGATAAACTGGAGACTGCCTTAATGAAGATCGAAGAAGCTTATATCAATGGAAGCAAGCAACATCGTTTACCCCATGTTACAAATATCTCTTTTAAATATGTGGAAGGCGAAGGGTTGCTGATGGGTTTTAATAAAGATATTGCCGTTTCCTCAGGTTCAGCATGTACGTCTGCATCGTTGGAACCCTCTTATGTGCTAAAAGCACTGGGTCTTGGCGATGATCTGGCACATAGTTCGCTTCGTTTCGGATTAGGAAGGTTTACAACAGAAGATCAAATTGATTACACAATTGAAGCAGTAACAAAGACGGTTAATAAATTGAGAGAAATGAGCCCGCTTTGGGAAATGTATAAGGAAGGTATTGATATGAGTACAATTGAATGGGCACACCATTAAACCCCAACCCCTAAAGGGGCTTTTGGTATAGTTCTTTAAATTGAAACGAATAAAAAAATAAAAACCCTTCGTCCTAAGGATTGTAATCCCCCTTTAGGGGATAGGGGCAAATTATTATGGCATACTCAGATAAAGTGATCGATCACTACCAGAACCCAAAAAATGTGGGCACGCTGGACAAAAGCAAACAAAACGTAGGTACAGGTCTTGTTGGCGCGCCTGAATGCGGGGACGTTATGCGTTTGCAGATTGAGGTTGATGATAATGGTCTCATAAAGGATGCAAAGTTCAAAACCTTTGGTTGCGGATCAGCTATCGCATCTTCATCTTTAGCCACTGAGTGGTTAAAAGGAAAAAGTGTAGATGAGGCAATAAAGATCGATAACATGGAAATAGTGGAAGAACTCCATCTTCCCCCGGTAAAAATACACTGCTCAGTATTGGCCGAAGACGCTATCAAAGCAGCGGTCAATGACTACCGTAAAAAGAACGGGCTGCCAGAGTTTAAGTTTGAAGAAAGTGTAGTTCATTAAATGTGCTGATGTGCGAATTTGCAAATGTGCCAAAAGTGAGCCGGTCATTTGCATATTTGCACATTTTCAAATTTGCAAATTAGTATGAGTGTTGCGCTAGAAAATACAATTTACATAAGTGATAAAGCAAAGGCAAAAGTCGCTCAGCTGATGACCGATGCCGGTATTGCCAATGACCCCTCTTATTTTTTAAGGGTCGGCGTTGTGGGCGGTGGTTGTTCGGGCCTTAGTTACAAACTTGACTTTGACAACGAAGCAAAGCCAATGGACCAGGTATTTGAAGACAATGGTGTTAAAGTGGTAACTGATCTTAAAAGCTTCCTTTACCTTGTGAATACTACGCTTGATTTTTCTGATGGCTTAAATGGAAAAGGTTTTTATTTCAGCAATCCAAATGCAAGTCGTACTTGTGGATGTGGTGAAAGCTTTGCTGTATAATTGAAACGTCATTATAAAAAATCCCGTCTCGCCTTAGGCGAGACGGGATTTTTTATTTGCTTAACGGCTATACTTAAGATACTTTTTTAGGTGGTGGCGGAGGCGGAATGGGTGATACTCCATATTTTTCGGTAAAGGCTTTATCGTCTTCCTTTTTACTCATGTCATATTTTTCTGCGGTTCCATCTTTCATTTTTAACGTAATGATGCCCCCTTGTTTTGAGATGCCGGAAACGGTTGGGTTTCGCTTATAAAAATCTTCAGCTGATTTGCCTTTGACAGTTACAACAGGTGGTTCGGAGGGTTTGCCTGGATTTATTTTTTCATCAATGACAACGGGCGGTTCCTTTACCTCTTCTTTTTTTTCTGCTTTATTTTTTACTTCTTCTTTAGGCTTTGGCGGTGGCGGTTCCTTTCTTTCAGACTGGGAGTTTGCGGATACAACTAGCAGTATCAATGATACCGAAACAGCTACTATTTTTTTCATAAAACAACTTTTGATGAAGATGCCCCTGTCGCTTTTTTCCATAAATATTTACAGTACCTGTGTATAAATATCCATTCATTCTTCGTTTATGCTTAGTTTACCTTATTTTGCACCTGTCCCGACTAATGCGGGACAATCTATCCAAGCCTATGTGGTCCGTTTGTAAAAAAGAACTACGTCAATTTTTCAGCAGTCTTACCGGTTATATTGCCATCATCGTTTTCCTCCTGGTCAACGGAGTAATGCTTTTTGTTTTTGAGGACAACATCCTTGACTTTGGCTATGCTACACTTGACCGGTTCTTTCAATTGGCGCCATGGATATTATTGTTACTTATTCCAGCCATTACCATGCGCAGCTTTGCGGAAGAATTTAAAACCGGCACGTTTGAAATTCTGCAAACAAGACCGCTTAGTCGCTGGCAAATCGTCTT
>DASVAM010000651.1:0-2222 GCA_036376375.1 Chitinophagaceae bacterium | reverse complement strand
CCGGGTTGTTTGTGCCACTTCAGTATGGTGGCTTCCATAATACTTTCACCAAGTTTGGGCATCACTAAGTCAACAATTGCCATGATCGATTTTAGATTTTAGATTTCGGACTTAAGATTGCTCTTAACCTTTTCCTCTTTGGTTCTCTTAGCTTATCTTTTAACCCGCCAAAGGTAATGATTTGAGGATTAAAACCCGATCAAGTGTTAGCAAGAATGAACTTTCTTAAAAAGTTCAAAGCAGTGTGTGACGTCATTTCAATATTTCTTTCCCTGTCGAAACGGAATGCCAGTTTTGCTGTCTCCACTTTTCCTTTATTACCTGCCGCGATCCAAACTGTACCGACAGGTTTTTCATCTGTTCCTCCATCAGGTCCCATGATGCCGGACGTGGCCACTGCAAAATCTACATCTAATTTTTCAAGAGCACCTTTTACCATTTGTATCACGGTTTCTTCACTTACAGCACCAGCTGTCCGCAAGGTTTTATCTGAAACACCTAATATGTGTTCCTTGATATCATTTGCATAACTGATGATGCTGCCTTTATAACCCACAGAGGAGCCGGGATTCGAAGTAATGAGATGAGCGATGTAACCCCCTGTACAACTTTCTGCGGTACCAATTGTCTTATTTTTTTCTTTTAAGATCTTTTGAACGACCAGGGCCAGGTTCTCATCTTCATCACTCACCAGCCATTCCGAAACCAATTCTTTTAAAACAGAAAATTTTTCACCTAATTCTTTTTCCATCTCTTTTTTATCATCACCTTTTGCTGTCAATCTCAGTTTTACCATACCATAACCCGGCAGGTAAGCAAGCCTTATGTGTCCGGGTAAACTGGCTTCAAAGTCTTTTATCTTTTCTGCGATCATACTTTCGCCGGTACCCATTGTAAATGCAGTCCGGTGAAGGATAAAAGGAAGATCAAAGGCTTCTTTTAATCTTGGGATCACTTCGCTTGTCATTAATCCTTTCATTTCATACGGTACGCCAGGCAAGGAAACAAAAACGGCCCCCTTCCGACTTCCCCCGACGGGGGAAGCCACCTTCGCACCTGGCTTACTTTTCGAATCATCATGACCCGATTGCAGGTTTTTTTTATTAAAGTGCGGATCAGTTTGGTCTTGTGAGGATGCTGATTTTTTCCCTTTGGGGGGTTGGGGGGCAAACCACATTCCGGGAGCCGTTCCTCTTGCATTATGCAGAACAGTGCAAACGTCCGGCACTTCCGCTTGTTTTATATTTCTTTCGAGCAATGGTCCGGGGCGGCGATACACTTTTTCAAATAAATATTTTACATGCTCCAACACTTTTTCATTCAGGATAAGTTTGCCACCAAAATATTTGCACAGCAGAGGTTTTGTAATATCATCTGCGGTCGGGCCAAGGCCACCAGTGATAATAATAATGTCAGACTCCCTGCTTTCAGCATCCAATGTATTCCAGATATCGTCCCAGACATCACCCACAGCAACCCTTCTTTTTAGCCAGACACCAATCTTATTCAATTCCTGCCCGATCCATGCACTGTTGGTATCAATCGTTTGACCGATCAATAATTCATCGCCGATGGTGATAATGCTTGCAGTAACATTTTTCATAGGCTGCAAAGGTAGGAGATGGCTAAATTTGAAGATTAAATAATCCCTGCCTGCCGGCAGGCAGGAATACTCAATGTTCAATATTCAATTTTCAATGAAAAGGATCGTTTTGATCGTTCACGTTTCGCTTTTCACGTTTCACTTAACGGCGCAAACAGTAACTCAGAAACTGCAAAAAGCCTTTAGTGTTTTTGAAAAAGATAGTCAGCTTAAACATGCCATCAGTTCTTTGTATGTCATCGATGCGCAAACAGGTCACGTTGTATTTGGTAAAAATTCACAGATCGGTTTAGCACCTGCGTCTACCCAAAAGATCATTACAAGTGTTACCGCTTTTGAATTACTGGGAAAGGATTATAGGTATAAGACTGAGTTTGATAATAATGTTAGTAGCGAACCTCCATTTTTCGAAGAGCTTCAAATTAATGGGTTTGGTGATCCTACTTTTGGCAGTTGGAGATATAATTCAACAAAACCCGATGCTATTTTTTCAAAAATTGTTGAGGCACTAAAACGTGAGGGTATTTCAAGGATCAATGGACCAGTTACTTCATATAATAATTATTTCGAGTCTGTTTATATCCCTTCAGGCTGGATTTGGGAAGATATTGGAAATTAT
>DASVAM010000644.1:0-7940 GCA_036376375.1 Chitinophagaceae bacterium | reverse complement strand
ATTCGCGGCAATTCTCCTACTGGTTTATTATGGAAGATGGAGGGAATGGATATTCCTAATCCAAATCATTTTAGCACACCGGGTAATAGTGGTGGAGGGATTTCAATGATAAGCTCACAGTTACTTTCAAATTCAGATTTTGTTACGGCGGCTTTTGCTGCAGAATATGGAAATGCATTGAGTGGTGTGTTTGACCTGAAGTTGAGAAAGGGTAATAATGAAAAAAGGGAATACACTTTGCAGGCCGGCGTCCTTGGACTAAATGCTGCAATGGAAGGGCCATTTTCAAAAAAATACAAAGGTTCTTATCTTATTAACTACCGTTACTCAACACTTGCATTGCTTTCTAAAACCGGTATGATCCCGGATGATGGTGCTACTAATTTCCAGGACCTGTCGTACAATTTTTATTTACCAACAAATAAACTGGGCACCTTTACATTTTTTGGTTTTGGTGGATTGAGCGATCAGAAATTTAATGCCGACCAGGACTCATTAAAATGGGAAAGTAAAAGCGACAGGTATTCCTATGAGTTTCTATCCAATACCGCCATGACAGGCCTGACTCATACAATATTGGCAGGTAATAAACTAAATATCAAGTCAGGTATTGGATTTTCAAAAACAAAGGTTGGTTATGATGAATATTATACGGAAGATGATTATTCTTCCATAGGTACCTACTTTGATAAGTATAAAACCGACAAGGTAATTTTTAATTCAACACTTAATTATAAATTCAGCAATCGCCTGAACCTGCGTGCAGGTTTCATCGGCAACCTGATCAAATACAATTTTTTCAGGCTTGCAAGCGACCATGAAGGTGACCCCCTGGAAGAAGATCTTAATTCTTCCGGGAAAACATCCACACAGCAGGCATTTGCACAATGGCAGTACAAACCATCGGACAACATTACGTTGAATGCAGGCATGCATTACATGCGGCTTGATCATAATAACACTTCGTCTGTCGAACCACGCTTCTCTGCCAAATGGAATATTAATAACAAAAGCAGTGTTGCGCTGGGTTATGGCTTGCACAGCCAAATGCAAACATTGAGTGTGTATTTTGCTGAGAAAAAACTGGCAGACGGAACTGTTTTAATGCCTAATAAGGATCTTGATCTGACAAAATCACATCATTATGTTCTTTCCTACAGCTACAGGTTAACCAAAAATTTGCTGGCGAAGGCTGAATTGTATTACCAACAATTATTTGATGTGCCTGTGAGCGCTTACGATAGCAGCACACTGTCTGCGCTTAATATTCATAACGAGTATGTCATTGAGCCAATGGAGAATGCAGGCAAAGGCAAGAACTATGGCATAGAGATTTCGCTGGAGCGATATCTGAAAGATAATTTCTATCTGACGCTGAACAACTCCTTTTACCAATCAAAGTATACAGCAAAAGATGGAATAGAAAGAAACACACGGTTCAATGGTAATTATCTTGTTACATTGATCACCGGTAAAGACTTCATCATTGAAAGAAAATCAAAAATCTTTGGAGTTAACCTCAAAACGATCTATGGAGGCGGACTTCGGACTACACCAATTGATCTTGCGGCATCTCAACAGAAAGGTTATACCGTGTTTGTAGACAAAGAAGCATTTACACTTCAGAACCCTGCCTACTTCCGGGCTGATATTGGGATCAGCATGAAATGGAACAGGAAAAATTTTACCAGCACGTTGTCCCTGGACATACAAAATGTCACCAACCGCCTGAATGTATTCGGTCAATGGTATGATGAAGAAAAGAATAAGATCGTTACAAGTTATCAGACGGGGTTAATTCCCGTGCTGAATTATAAAATAGAATTTTAAAAATTATCATAAAACATAAATCGAATAAAAAATGAAAAAAGTAGTCATTGTGTTAACAGTTGTCACAGCATTATTTACAAGTTCTTGCAGAAAAGTAGTAGGCGAGGGTGATCTGCAGACAGAAACCCGTAATGTCACAGATTTTTCAGGCGTGTCATCGGGTATTGGAGGAAAGATCAGTTACAGAATTGATCCTGTATATAAAGTTGAAATAACGGCACAAAGAAATATTCTTGACGTGATACAAGCCACCAAAAGAGATGGTCACCTGCTAATAAAAGTGAAAGATGGAGTACGCATAAAATCCAATGAAGAGATCATGGTTAGCATCAGCGCACCAACAGGAAATTATTTTCATTTAAGTGGTGCGGGCGACCTGGCAGTGACAGGAAATATTATTGCGAATGATCTTGACCTGGGCATCAGCGGTACGGGAAATCTTACAATTCCCTCTGCAACGATAGCGGACAAAATAAAAGCAGTGATCAGTGGTTCTGGTAATATTAATGTGCTGGCGGGAACAACGAAAAATGAAGACCTAAAGATCAGCGGTAGTGGAGCGCTGTTTTTGGAAGGTGTTGCCACAGAAAATGCAAGGACAACGATCAGTGGTTCGGGTGATATTAAACTAAAAGCCTCGCATTCACTTGATGCGACAATTAGTGGCAGCGGTTCTGTTTATTATTATGGAAATCCATTGATCAGTACCAATATTTCTGGTTCCGGAAGAGTTAGGCCAATGTAATCCAGAAAGTAGGGAAGAAAAAAATCGTAGGAAATAAGTATCATTTAGCTTTAGCTTATTGCCTACGATTTATTATTTAAACCTACGCCGGTAGCTCAACTGTAAACTTTGCTCCTTCACCTTCTTTACTTTCTACATTCATCTGGCCACCATGGGCTCTTGCTATGTCATAACTGAGCGATAACCCAAGCCCCGTTCCTTCACCTGTTGGTTTTGTAGTGAAGAAGGGTTGAAAGGCTTTGGCAATTACTTTTTCCGACATGCCAGTGCCATTGTCCTTAACGGTGATCGTTACGAAGTTTCCATGTTTTTTTGTGCTAACCAGTATTGACGGATTAAAACTTCCGTTGAGCAATTTCTTCTTTTCATTCAATGCGTAAAAAGCGTTGTTCAACAGGTTTACTAACACCCGGCTAATATCCTGGGGGATCACCTCTACCTGTGATAAGGATCTATCAAGCTCTGTATCGATCCTCGTTTCAAACATTTTATGCTTACTGCGGAAGCCATGGTAACTTAAACCGATACATTCATCCACCAGTGCATTGATATCAATCGGTTCTTTTTCTCCTGTGCTCTTGTTTGAATGCTGTAGCATGTTTTTTACAATTGCTTCGGCCTTTTTCCCGTGATGAGCGATCTTTTGCTGGTTTTGTAAAAGGTTGTCAGTAAGACTGTGCAGGTATTCTTTTTGTTCATTCGTCAATGAGAGTTTTTTTACTTCTTCTTTAAGCTCATTTCCCAGGTCGACGTTTACTTCTGAAAAATTCTTTACGAAATTCAACGGGTTTTGTATTTCATGGGCTATGCCGGCCGTCAATTCTCCCAGCGAAGCCATTTTTTCTCTATGGATGAGTTGAATCTGAGTCTGCTGTAATTCCGTCATCGCCTTTTTGATCTTGTCGCGCTGATCTTCCAATTCAATATTTTGTTGCTGGAGCAATTTGTTCGCTTTTTTCTTTTGGCTATAGTAGCGAAGCATGACGAACGAGAACACGAAAAAGGCAATAGCGCCCGCCAGCCAGATATTACGCTGCGATTTTTGGATCTCTATTTTTTTATCTTTTATCAGGAGCTCCTGTTCTTTTTGTTTGGCAAGCAGCGTTTGTTTTTCGAGTTGCGACTGCTGTACTATTTTTTCCTGTTCGGCAAGTGCCAGCCTCCTTTCATTTTGTTCATTGGTCAATTGTAGTTCGGTCTTTGTTTGGAGGAAACGGAGCAACTGAACATCTTTTTCTTTTTGAGTCAGCTCGAGCGAAGCTTGTTTAAGTTTGAGCTCTTGTTCCTGTTGCTTCGAAAGCAGCGTTTGTTTTTCCAATTGTTCAGCGATCAACGCTTGTTGCAATCGTAAAGAATCCTCTTTTTTTGAGAACTCGTATTGCATACGTTGTTCGGTAAGTTGTTTTGCGGCATCTGCATTCGAGATGCTGTCGCGATAAGTTATATATGCATTGTAGTTCGTTAGCGCCGATTGATATTTGCCTTGAGCCGTATCAATCTGTGATAACAGCCTGTATGATTTACTGATGATTTCCTTATAGCGTGTTTGGGTTGACAGCTGCAAAGCCTTTTCTAAGGATTGTCTTGCCTCTTCGTATCGTTTCAGTTCAAAGTAAACACTTCCGCTTTCCAGGTATGAAATACTGGCCGATTCTTTTGAGCCAATATCTTCAAACCGTTTTCTTGCTTCTTCAAAACTTTTCAATGCCTCTGTTTTATTGCCCGCCAGGCTATAGATGGTGCCAAGGTTTCCCTGTGCCGTGGCGATGCCTTTTTTGTCAGCGGCCAGCTCGGATAGTCTCAGTGCTTCCTTGAATGCCTTATGCGCTTCTTCGGTATTCCCCAATTCGCGGTAAATATTACCCAGGTTATTGTGAGCGGCAGCCAATACTTCTTTTGCAGCAATTCCTTCTGCCGCTTTTTTTGCAGCCAGATAGCTATTCAATGCTTCGTTCCAGTTCTTTTGTTCTTCATAGATCGTTCCAAGACCGGTATGAACATTATAAATACCCAGCTTATGCCCAACTTTCTCAAAAAGGCGAAGGGCCGTATAATTATCTTTTATCGATTGTTTGGTATTGCCGTAATAATTATTAAGCCTGGCGCTGACCACATAACAATTTGCAAGTCCGGTTTCATTTCCGGCCTCCGTATAATACCTGATCGCAAGATCTTTATAAGTTGCTGCTTCAACTTGTTCGCTTTTCCTGATATATAACACCGCAGTTGTATACGCAATTTTTCCCATAAGGTCCTTTATCGGTGTTTGTTCAGCAATTGGTAGGGCTTTCTTAAGGAAATAAATTGATTCATTGTAATTACTGTGTTGATGCACCAAAGCGATCGCATAAAATGTTTCTGCCAGTTCTATCTTGCGATTTCCCAACTGCTCATACAATTTTTGAGCAGCATTATAATTCAATAATGCATCGGTCATTTTCCCTTTACCGGCATAGGCCTGGCCCATAAAAAAATGGGCATCGGCTTCGCCCCGTGTGAAGTTTATTTTTTTTGCAAGTTCAAGAGACAAAGCTGTTAACTCCAGGGCTGAATCAGCTTTGCCGATAAGTTTCATTTCAAAGCTGAGCAAATTCTGTGTCTTTATCCGCACAGTATCATGTGGATTGGATTCTAATACCCGGATAAGGGAATCTCTTTTAAGCCGGGCTGCATTTTGTGCATGTAATGATAGTTGTAGACCCGCAGCTGCAATTATCAATAAAAAACTTCTCATGATTGATTAAAGGTTTTGGATGTGTAAATGTAACACAATACTGAGGCGGTCTGGTTAACATGTTTGTGTGAAAATTTCCGACCACGAACAGTTGTTTTCCGGATAAACATTCCCAAAAGGGGTACCCGATGTGAATTCTATTGCGAAAAATCAAGTCAGATCCAACTCCCAGATCGTGCGATAGCTTCCATATTTTTCTACATAAGTCAGGAATGCATTATAAAAAACATCAGCGCCGATAGTAGCACTATCGCCAATAACAAAAAGTTGTTCTTTTGCACGGGTGATGGCAACATTCATCCGTCGGTAATCTTTTAAAAAGCCTATTTCACCATCATCATTGCTGCGTACAAGTGAAATAATGATGTTTTCCTTTTCCTGACCCTGGAAACTATCAATAGTGCTGATGCGTAATTGTTTGGGAAAAAGCTCTTTGGCTGCCGCCACCTGCCCTGAATACGGAGATATAAAAGCTGTTTTTTGAGGATCAAGAGATTCTGTTTCCAACAATTTTTGAGCAAGTGCCAACTCGCCTTTGTTTTGAAGACTGGTATCATCTGTGCCCTGTTCTTCATGATAACCAGCACCCGCCGTATCGACAAAAGTTATATGTGTGCCTGTATTCTGTAAATGTGCCGGGCTTAGCAATTGATCATTGTAAAAATAATTGCTGCTGAAGCCTGCAATCGCCTTCTTCATTCTATATTGTGTATTCAGTAAAAAAACTTTCTCAACAGGTTGAATGGCTACTTCCAATATTGAGCGGTTAAATCCAAGCCTGGCCGCTTCAAAACTTAATACGGTAGGAGGGAGTTGCCAATGATCACCTGCCAACACGATCTTTTCAGCTAAAGGAAATATGCACCAGGCCAATGGTTCAATACATTGGCCCGCTTCATCTAAAACGAGTGTGCTGAAAGACAGATGATCAACGCCTGCATCATATATTCCTATCGGTGTTCCTGCGATCACTGCTGCCTCTTCAAACAATTTTTCTTCATTATAAGTTTGTAGCTTTTTAATTTCCGTTCTTATGTTTTTCACTTCTTTAAAAAGAAGTTGTCGTTGTTCTCGTTCTGCTTTGCCAAAACTTCTTTTGTATTTCAACGCCATCTTCCGAAACTCCTCAGCCCTTTGCCTTAATTGTTTGAGTTCTTTTTGTTGTTTGCTATTGCTTAGTCTTCCCTCCGGAGTGTGAGCAAAGATCATTTCATCTGCCTTGCCCGCATTGCCTACTCTCAATAGTTTCACTCCTTGCCGGATCAAACCTTTGGCGATATTATCGACTGCCGTATTGCTGGGAGCTGACACCAAAACTTTTTCTCCGTTGTTGACCAGTTGTATAATGGCTTCGATCAGTGTGGTTGTTTTGCCGGTTCCGGGAGGGCCATGAACTATGATTAGTTGCTCATTTTGTGTAATGGCATTAACCGCCCGTTGCTGGCTTTCGTTTAATTTCTTGTTGTGAAAGTCCAGCGAACTGGTTTTTATTGTTAGTTGTGCAGAAGATGTTATTTTATCACTATGTAGTTGTTCAAATAACCTGAACAAAGACCTATTGTTTTTTAATTCATTCAACACTTTTTTCATGATACTGGTAGTGCGGGTATCAGGAGCAAGTTTGATACCCACCCCATCGTCTTCTATCCAATCAGGAAAATCCGGAGCGAACAAACGGAATTCACCATTTTTTCCATCCAGGCTGATCAATACGCCCTTTATTGGTTCTTCACCTGCCGTGAAGCATTCAATAGCGGCTCCGTCCTTAAATAAATTAGCTTCCGGTGGAAAGTTTATTTTAAAGCTTATTTCGGGGTAATCAGCGTAACCAAAATTTTTTCGTGTAACAATGATCGGGTGCAGTGCCAACCCTTCAGCCTTTAGATTTTTTAATGTATGCCGCTGATCTAAGCTGAATCGTTGTACCTGCTCCTTTTCTTCCAACTCAATACATCGTAATAATGTTTGAATATGTGGATGCATTTGGTGAAAATAAGATGTAAGAAAAGAATAAAAAAATAATGGAGGCGACTGCGTCCGGGGATTTCAGAATTAAAATTCTAAATTGGAGTTATAAATTAGGGCGAATGAAGACTAAGTCAATCTTGCTGAAGATTTCTTCTGCTATTGGATCTGTTTCTGCTGAATCTATTGTCCCGAATAAAAGCAAGTGCATCATGACGCTTGCTCATGGAGCCGGTGCGGGAATGCATCACCCGTTCATGGTCACATTGGCGCAGGCGCTTGCCGGAGAGGGTATTGCAACACTTCGTTTCAATTTTCCATTTACTGAACATAAAAAGGGGAGACCTGATATTCCTGCGGTGGCACACCAGGCCATTGAGACCGCGATTTTGAAAGCACAGAAATTGTTTCCCGCGCTTCCACTTTTTGTTGCTGGTAAATCTTTTGGCGGCAGAATGACTTCGCAATACATGGCAAAAAATAGCAATGATGCAATAAAAGGAATTATTTTTTATGGATTTCCTTTACATGCACCCGGCAAACCTTCTATTGAAAGAGCCGAACATTTAAAAGATGTGAAAACACCCATGCTTTTTATACAGGGATCAAAAGATGAATTTGCTACCGGCCAATTGATAAGATCGGTTACTTCATCACTTCCGCTGG
>DASVAM010000639.1:0-4438 GCA_036376375.1 Chitinophagaceae bacterium | reverse complement strand
GCCGGTTCATCATCAGTTGTACAGCTGGATGCATGGAATTACCAGGATGCAGCAATGAAAACAGATGCTGGCATGCATTTATATATGCCATCATTAATGCCTCGTCCTGAATTTGGGCGCTTTGGCGGTGGCGGAGGTGGTGGCCGCTTTGGTCCACAGCAGGGGAGTAATACGGATCCTGTGAAGGAAGGATTGAATAAAATAGAGGAGCTGAAATCATTCTTTACACAAGCGAAGGCATACTTTGCAGAAGGCTCACATAAAGAAACGAACCTGAAGTTTGAATCCGTAAAGGGCCTGTTTGACAGAACGCAGAAATTCTATGTACATGGAAATACCGTAAGACAAATGCTGATCGCACTTGATTTTGTAAAACAATTTAATTTTGATGTAGTAATTGTTGGTGGCAGTGATAGCTGGCAGATCGCGGATCTTTTGAAACAACATAACGTTGCTGTTATCTTAAGTCAAATGCACAGTCTTCCGACTGCGCAGGATGATGATGTAGACCAGCCATATAAATCGGCGGCTGCTTTACAAAAAGCGGGCGTTGTTTATTCAATTTCAGATGACGATCCCCAAACCCGTGGCAAAAACATTTTATTTAATGCAGGAACGGCTGCCGCGTATGGTTTGACAAGAGAAGAAGCATTGCAAGCGATCACATTAAATGCTGCAAAGATCATGGGTGTATCAGATAAAGCAGGAAGTATTGAAGTGGGTAAAGATGCAAATATTGTTATCAGCGAAGGTGACCTGCTTGACATGAGAACAAGCAAGGTAACGGATGCTCTGATACAAGGAAGAGAAGTGGATCTTACCGATAAACACAAGTTGCTTAATGACAGATTCCAAAAGAAATATAATTTAAAGCCAACAACTCCGACAAAAGCATTCTGATAAACTAATTTGAATTATTAAAACCGTTCCGCATATCGGGGCGGTTTTTTATTTGTTGTGTTCCATGTCGGGTGGACAAACCTTCAAGCAGCGAATGTGAAATAACAGGTTGTACTTCGATCGTGTAACCTCGTTTTGTTATTTGCCCGGGATTCTCGTTTCTGGCCGGGAACATCTTATTAAAGGCACTGTTATTGTAGAATTCTTGTAAGCGATTTGTTATGACTTGAGAAAAATCAACGTATGAAATTCTAAATAATTTAAGCAATGAAAGACAGAGTAAGAAGGAATACTTCCCGGGAAATAAATGAGGATATTGATAATACCCTGCGGGAGAGTATAGATTATTACAAAGGAAAGAGTAAAGCTGAAATCAGCCAACGCATTGAAGAACTCGATTCGGAGTGGGATATTGAAAGAGTTTTGGAAACTAATATGTCGGCGGTTGCGCTATCGGGCATTGCATTAAGTGTTTTTCATAACCGGAAATGGATAATTCTGCCTGCGATCGTACTCGGCTTTTTTGTCCAACATGCCATCCAGGGCTGGTGTCCGCCATTGCCATTGTTCAGAAAACTCGGGTACCGGACACGCAAGGAAATCGACAAGGAAAAATATGCACTTAAGCTTTTGAGGGGTGATTTTGATATTTCTGAACATGCTAATACAAAGAGCAGCGAACGTATTGCGCAGGCAATATCATAACAGGTGAGACTCATCGGAAAGGAGATACCGGACCTCTCTAAGAGTATGAATCAACATAGATATAAAATACAACTATCGTGTCATCTGTAAAAAATTTCACACCGATGAGTCCACCGGCTGCTCACATAGCCCCGGGTGAGACTCATCGGGAAAGGAGTAGTTAAATGACTGTCAATAAAAAGTAAAACCTGAAGCCGGCAATTCCGCCTAAAGCGCTCCTCAAATTATTCTGAGTGATTAAAACCTGTTCGCGTTGATCGGGGCGGGTTTTTATTGAACAAGATTGCAGATCTATTCATCATCATGAAAGTGTTTCTCATCCAAAGGCTTTCCGCAATGCGGGCAGTTGTGCCCTTTGGCCTTCTTGTTGAACCGGATCTCTTCAAGAAAACCGGCGGTAATTATACCGGCCGGTAAGGCAAAAAAAGCAACACCGGTCAACATGATCATTCCGGATAATATTCTTCCGATCGTTGTCAAAGGATACATATCACCGTACCCGGTAGTGGTTAATGTTACGATCGCCCACCAAAGAGTAGCCGGAACGCTGGTGAATTTACTTTCAGCCTCCGATGGGTAATAGTGTTCCGCAAAAAAAAGTAAACAGGAAGCGATTATTATTAAGAAGATGACAAGAACCAAGCTTAGTATCAGTTCATTTTTGCGGGATCTGAAAACGTTAAAGATCATTTGTGCGGACCTGGTATATGCAGTAAGCCTGAACAATCTGAAAAACCGTAAAAAACGAAGAAGCCTCAGCATCCGCAGATCAAAATTCAGAAATGCGTGGAAGTAGGTCGGTAAGAATGCAAGAAGATCTATAAGCGCTCCCGGAGTTAGCATATATTTTATACGGCCTTTAATACTGCCTTTATACCGCGGATCATGCGTGCAACTCCAGACTCTCAAAACATATTCAATAGTAAAGATTATAACAGAAACCAGGTCAAAAGCGTCAAAGAATTTTTTATAACTATTATATAATGGTTTTACTGTTTCCATCATGACAGCAATTACATTCAGGGAAATAAGGGTAATTATAAAAATATTGATTGCTTTATCTGCTCTTGATTCGCCGAGTTCAGGGTGCAGGAGAATATGAACCTTGTGCTTTGCTCTTTGGTACATAAATGGTTTTGGTTGACCAGGCTAAAGATATAAATAAACGGGAATTAATTTTAGCAGCAGGCTGCCTGATCAGGGCAACCGTATTAGAATTACAGAAATATTGGAACACTGAAGACACGGATTTTACGGATATTATGGATTATAACTTTTATTGCCGAAACACTGACAACTATTCAAGCCATTTAGAATGAAACAAGATTAGCAATGATTTATCAAGTATTTCGGACATAATAAATCCATGTTTATCCCTGCCCGTCCGGTCAGGCGGGTATTATATCCGGTCATCCGTGTTTCCTTTTCCTAATTTTTTTAACGCGTGCTGTGGTTCCCTAATGTTTCAGGCGTCTCTTCTTGATCATGCCACCTTTCACATCTTTGATGGCCGTCATAATTACAAAAGCATTCGGATCTATTTTATGAATTTCAATATTGAGCCGGCTTATTTCAAGCCGGGTAACAACCGTATAGATAATATTTTTATCTTCCGTATGACCCTGCTTACCAAAACCACCGATGCCTTTATAAAGCGTGACGCCACGACCTAGTTTATTAATCACCATTTCTTTGATCTCTTCATTGTGAGATGATATAATCGTAACACCTGTATATTCTTCGATACCTTCAATGATAAAATCAACAGTCCTGGACGCGACAAGGTAAGTTACCATTGCATACAAGGCAATATCGATCGAAATAAAATAAGCAGCTACACCGAATATGATAAGGTTGATGATCGTGATAACGTCTCCAACGGTAGTTCCAAATCGTTTACTCAGGTATAATGCCAGTACTTCAGTGCCATCGATTACAGCGCCGCCACGTATGGCAAGACCAATGCCCGCTCCAAGAAAAAATCCGCCAAAGACAGCTACAAGCAATTTATCATCGGTTACGGGATCCAGATTGACAAATGCCGCTGCGAAAGCAAGCCCTGTGATGGCCAATGAAGCTCTTATTGCAAAATTTTTCCCAATTACACCTAATCCCAGTAACAGGAACGGGATGTTAATTAAAATAAGCATCAACCCAAGTCTTGCCCCTGTTAATTGCCTTACCAGGAGGGCAATACCGGTAGCACCACCATCAATAAAGTTATTGGGGATCAGGAAGCCTTTTAGTCCAAAGACCGCAGAAGCAATCCCTAATGAAATAAACATGATATCTCTGGATAACCCGACAACAGAGATCTTAAATTCGCGATAGGCTTTTGCTAGTTCATACGGAGAATAAGTCTCTCCTTCAGAAAGTTGTTTCTTGTCGCGAAGAACTTTGTCTGTTATTATCTTTTGAAAAAATGAATTCATGTGTCATTATTGTTGCACTAGCGACTTGTTTCAAATGTAACGATAATCAGGCAAAAATTACTGAGCGGGAAATTATAAAACATATGGCGTGAAAAAAGATAAAGCGTAGTTTATCTGCTAATGCATTGCTGATGCATTATTTCATATTTTACTGCCACACATCTTTTGTATCAGCCACTTTGCCAGCCATAAATTCCGTATAACGTTTCAGAAGAGCATTATTGATTCCGCGATTGTCAACCGGCAAGCCCATCATAAGATTACCTGAGTCGGTTACATAAAAAAGCGCCGGTTGAATTTTTGAATTTTGTTTTATGAACTTAAAATATTTTAAAGAATCCGATGGCGCTTTTCCAAGAAATACAGTCAACCAGATATAGTTTGTGCTGGGGCTGATCTCT
>DASVAM010000635.1:0-4461 GCA_036376375.1 Chitinophagaceae bacterium | reverse complement strand
GCAAACTGTGGTAACGACGAGGTTGATGATACTCCTTTACACAATACTTACAATTTTGGTTGTCCTGAAGAGGGACATTTAAGCACCTGTACCGGAACACCTTTGGAAATGTGGATGAATTATATGGATTATACGGATGACCGGTGTATGTATTTTTTTACTGATGGACAGGTATCGAGAGCAAGTTATTTCATGGACAGTGATCCGACCTTAAACAGTATTGTTAATTCTACCTGCACGAATACCAGGGGAAATAATAACGATATCACTATTACATCAAATAACACATTCAATACTTCACGAACGATCGCCCATGATCTTCTTTTGTTTCCAACAATAACTTCAGGACAACTTACTTTCTCAGTTAATAGTTCAACTGGAGGAAATGTCGCTATAAACATTTATAACCAGGCTGGTGCTTTGATGATGAAGCAACAGTTATTTATTTCGAATGGAAAAAGATACGACCAGGTCGATGTAAGTAAACTTCCAAACGGAATTTATTTCCTGGAATTTTCCGGGGCTGGCTATAAACAAACAAGAAAATTTATTGTTCACCATTGAGAGTAACAATAGAGGCGAACCCCCGCGTCGTCGGGGGTTTTTTTTATAGATTAATACTGCAGTTGATCCACTCAGGATCAAAGTTGGCTTTGTAATATTTTTTATAGAAATTAATAGCTGGCTCATTCCATTCAAGCACCTGCCACATGATGCCGCTGAATTTTTTTTCTTTTGCCTCTTCGATCAATCGATCCATCAGTAATTTCCCAATTCCTTTCCCTCTCGATTTTTCAGTGACGATAATATCTTCCAGGTACATTCTTTGTCCTTTCCATGTTGAATAACGAATGTAATACAGTGCAAATCCAAGAACCTCACCCCCGACCCCTCTCCACTTCGTGGAGAGGGGAGGCTCCCCTTCTCCACGCAAGGTGGAGAAGGGGCTGGGGGATGAGGTTGCAACAAAGCCCCACCACACAGGATTTTTCCCAAAACCACTTTCGGTAAAATGTTCTAATGTAACTGTTACTTCATTCGGGGCTTTTTCATAAACAGCTAATTCCTTTATTAATTCCAATAAGCGAGGACAATCTTCCTTAACGGCTCTGCGAATTGTGATAGACATTATTAATCCTTAATTATTAATTTTTAATTCTATATCCCGGTCCTTTCACAAATCTTCCGGGTTTTGCGCCGGTATGCTCATTATCTTTTAAAACCGGCACACCATTCACAAACACATGTATCATTCCTTCGGCGTATTGGTGTGGTTTATCGAACGTTGCATTGTCTTTTATTTTTGCAGGGTCAAAAATGACAACATCAGCATAATTGCCAACTTTCAATTCGCCACGTTTTTGAATTTTCAGATTAGTAGCCGGAAGTTTTGTGAGTTTGCGAATGGCTTCCTGTAAAGAGATCAGTTTTTCATCACGACAATATTTTCCTAATACTCTTGCAAATGTGCCGTAAGCTCTTGGGTGTGCATTTGACTTCAGAAAAACTCCTTCATTAGTATATGAGCCTTCATCACTTCCAAAGCTGATCCATGGGATCGCCAATTGTCTTTTTACATTCTCTTCGCTCATTAAGAAATAAGCTACACCCACTCTTGTACTATCCTGTACGACCAGGTCCATGGCAGTTTCTTCGACCGTTGTCCCTCTAATTTTAGCAACTTCAGACAATGATTTGCCGGTAAATTTTTTTAATGAATCCTGTTTGAAACTTAGAAGCAAAACATTTTCAGCGCCTCCAGCACCGTAATAAAGATTTTCCCAATCACTTGCATTTGTGTTCATCGCTTTTTTCATTTCTGCACGGATCGTTGGGTCCATCAATCTTTCTCTCAGTCTTCCAAAGCCACCATCCTGCAAGGAAGGCGGAAATGCGGCGGTCATTCCTGTAGCACCGGCGATATAGGTATACATATTCGCCGAAACGCTGATGCCTTCATTTCTTGCTTTTTCAATTCTACGTATCACACTATCCAGTTTTCCCCAATTATCTTTTCCTGCGGCTTTTAAATGGTAGATTTCGCCGTGAACATTTGCTTCTCTGGCTATGCGAATTAATTCTTCTACTGCTTCGTAAAATTTATTTCCTTCGCTCCGAATGTGGCTGATGTAAGAGCCACCATATTTAGAAGCTTCCTTACATAATTCGATCAACTCTTCTGTCGTTGCAAAGAAGGCGGGAGGATAAATAAGCGATGAACCAACGCCTAATGCTCCTTCTTCCATCGCTTGTTTTACAAGCAATCTCATAGAATCAAGTTCGGCCGATGTGGGTGCACGGTTATCTTCGCCAATAACATGATCTCTCACGGTGGTAGCTCCAATAAAGGATGCGACATTACAGCTGACGCCTTTTCTTTCAAGAAAATTCAAATATTCGCCAAGCGTATTCCATTCGATTTTATATTTTATATCCCCCTGCGAGTTCTGTTCTCTTTCTTTCATGGAGGCATTCAAGGGTCCCATGCTCCAGCCTTCACCCATTACTTCAAGAGTAACTCCTTGTTTTATGTCACTTTGTGAACGGCCATCTTCGATCAGGCTCTCGTTGGCCCAGCTCAGCATATTAATAAAACCCGGGGCAACAGCATTTCCTTTTGCGTCAATTTCATTTTTTGCAGAAGCTTTTGAGAGATCGCCTATCAATGCAATCGTGTCATTTTTGATTCCAATATCACCCTTGAACGGTTCGCCGCCATTGCCATCATAGATCAATCCGTTGCGAATAATGGTATCGTATTCCTGCTGATTTTCAGTACATGAAATACAAATTAAAACAGTGAAGAAGAATATTGAGCAGTGGATCCTTTTCATTATTTTGTTTCTATTTTTTTCTTGTCGCTTTAAAATTCCCATTTGGCTGAACAAATGTCATGCTTGGTACTTCTTTCTTTTCATTCACTTCAAATCTTACACTATATCCCTTTGCGATTTTCAGATCAAATTCATTTTCTTTTGCAGTTGGCACCAATTCATAGTCGGTTTGCCCGGTTACAAATGCCACCAAAGTTTTATTGTCCTTAATATATACTTTTACATTTGTTCCATTCAAATCATAATCACCAACATATTTTTCAAGGTCCTCCTTGCCTTTTGATGGAGGTAATTTTTCAAACAATATATCCTTTACCGAGGGCTCCATTCGTATTTCCAATGATGCAATATTCCCTTTCTCTTCCGTATTGAAACGGATTTTTGGCGCATCTTTTGGATTTTCTGTTTCTTCCGTTGAGCGAATTCTGAATACGTCATAATGATAATGTTCCAAATAGCTTTTTGTTCTTTTGCCCGCTTCATTATAATCAACCCATGTGGTGTCTTTTTCCCTGAATATTTTCATAATGCCATATCCTTTGTTCTCAAAAGAACCTGCATAATCATCCGGATTATGAGAAGGTTTCGTTCCCGTCTTACGATTAATGCTGTCATTGTTAGGAGTTGTTCTTGCAGTTGAATCTGCTTTCAGTTTGTCAGCTAAGGCAGATTTGCCCCATGGCCGATAAGGAAGTTTCAACATTCTGTCTGCAATAAAATTCCTGATGCTGGTGGTAGGCGTGCCTTGATTGCTTACCACAAATATGCCGATACTGTCAGAAGGGAAAAAGGAAGTAGAAGTAATAAACCCATCAATACCGCCGCCATGTTCTACACGGTAATGTCCGCGATAGCTGCTGATGCCCCATGCTAAACCATATCCGCTCATGTGCAGATCAGGATTTTCTGTTCCCGGTAAACCGCCGCCAGGAGAAATTTGAGATGTTATCGCCTGCGAACGATAGCCGGGAGGAATAATTTCTTTGCCGTTAAATTTTCCATCATTGATCCAGGTGATAAGCCAGTTAGCCATATCTTTTGCACAACTATTTATTGAACCGGCTGGTCCAATTGCATCAATATTTCTATAAGGAATTGCTTTGATCTTACCAGGAGCTGACGTATAGGCAAGTGACCGATCATCCGATTTTTCCATTTCAAAGACAGACATATTGGAATTGTTCATACCCAGCGGTTTGAAAATCCTTTCCCGCATATTTTCTTCCCAGCTTTTACCCGTTAGTTTTTCAATTACAATACCCTGTGCCATGAACATAAAATTATTGTACTGGTATCTTTCTCTTAATTCAAAAGTTGGCTCCTGGTATTGTACCCTTGTAAGTAATTCATTTCGGCTTGCCATAGAACCATACCATGAATAATCATGACGTGGCAAACCGGTACGATGACACATCATATCACGCAAAGTGGCATGTTTGTTTGTATAGTCGTTTTTGAATACCAGTTCAGGTAAATAATCCCTCACTGGTTTATCCAGGCTTACTTTCCCTTCCATTTCTAGCATACCAAGAATCGATGCGGTAAACGCTTTTGTGCATGAGCCAATCGCAAACAATGTATTTTCCGTAACCGGTGATTTCTTTTCATGATCGCGATAACCAAAACC
>DASVAM010000618.1:0-12634 GCA_036376375.1 Chitinophagaceae bacterium | reverse complement strand
CCAGCGGTAATTACACTATCAAAAGAGAACACGGCGTCTATCAGCATAATTTGCGCAATTGCCTGTGCCACAGAAATACCTTTAGTCTTTTGTACAGTCACATTTGGATCTTCACCTTCCAGCTTGTGATGAATTTCTTTTACCGATTTATAAATTAGAAACAACCCACCCAACAACATTACGATGCTTGCGAGATCAAAACCTTTTCCAAACCAGCTCTCGGGAATAAGGTATTTGCCTTTTTGCCCTAATAGCCAGCCAAGACCCATGAGCAAAAGACTTCTTGAAATAATGCCCGTCACCATCCAGGTCCGGCGGACCCTTTTTCGATCTTTTTCTAAATTTAGCCGGTTCAGGATAATGCTTACAAAGATTACATTGTCGATTCCCAATACTACTTCGAGTATGACAAGAACTACAAAACTGATAATACTTTCCGATGTAAAAAGATGTTCCATTTTTAATGTGCAAATGTAATAATGTGCAAATTTGCAAATGTTTCAGGTGCCTTACAGTTTTAATTCCCGACAAATTTTTTTGACAATAGCAGGTCCTTCATAAATAAAACCTGTCCAAACCTGTACCAAAGATGCGCCGGCCCCGAATTTTTCTTTTGCATCCGATGCGGTAAATACGCCACCACTTCCAATTATAGGGATCTCTCCTTTCGTTTTTTGGGAAATATATTTCACAATCTCCGTTGATCTTTTTTGTAATGGCTTTCCGCTTAATCCCCCCGTTTGCCCGATTCCGGTCCTTACATCATGTTCAAGGCCGTCACGGTCTATCGTGGTGTTTGTGGCGACAAGGCCATCCAATTTTATTTCCAACGCAAGATCAATTACATCATCCAGCTGTTCTTTTGTAAGATCGGGAGCTATTTTCAGTAGAATGGGTTTTGCTTTTGCTTTGCCGTTGTTGATCATTTGCAAATGCCGGAGTATCTTTCGTAATGATTCTTTCTCCTGCAATTCCCGTAACCCCGGAGTGTTAGGAGAGCTTACGTTTACTACGAAGTAATCAACATAATGATGCAACTCTTTAAAACAGATTTCATAATCTTTCCACGCATCTTCGTTGGCGGTTAATTTATTTTTTCCAATATTTCCACCAACAATCAGCCGTTGGCCGTTGACCATGGACTCCCGACTATGGACTATTGACTGCCATCGACGAAGTCTTTCCGCAATCACCTTCACCCCATCATTATTAAATCCCATTCGATTGATCAACGCCTTGTCTTTTGGCAAACGAAAAAGCCTTGGCTTATCATTACCAGCCTGTGGAAGGGGGGTTACTGTTCCTATTTCAACAAATCCAAATCCAAGTGCTTCAAGTTCTCTCAAATACCTGGCATTTTTGTCAAAGCCGGCTCCGAGTCCGATCCTGTTTTTGAATTCCAGGTTCCATTCCACAAACCTGTTATCGTCGTTTGGTGTAAAGTTTTTAGCAATTAATTTTTTTACAAAAGCAATGCTGCAGAGAAGTCGTAAACAATTCATCGAGAAGTAATGGATCCATTCAGTAGGAAAAAGAAAAAGAATATTTCGTAAAAATTTATACATGGGTCTGCCTAGTTGTATTCTTTCAGTTTATCAAGTACTTCCTGGCTAAATAGCATTTTCAGCATTTGAGGATTGTCTTCATTAAGATTTGCAAAATTCCATTTAGAAGAACCTTCTTTTACGCCCACCATTTCTGGTGTCATTAAGATATTCAATGAGTTTGCAATCACATCAAAGCGAACCCTTCCCTCACCAAATTTTTGGGACATTAATGAAACCATGAATTCCCTTTGTTCTTTTTGAGTGGAATCATAAGGCTCTGTGTATTTCATTTTCATCAACATCGAATGGCTGATCTTTACATAACTGGTATCCTTAATCTTGAAGATGGGGTAGATTTTCAGAATTTTTACGGAATCAAGTTCAATCTTAAAATCTTCTGATTCAAAACTATTTTTCATGGCAGCGATCAGCTTTTCTTTTGGAACAATTGTAAAAAGCCTGGGATAGGTATAATCCATCACTTTCTCAAAGTCCCTGACCTGTGTGACTTTCAGCATTTCATTCACCCTGTTCACTAACTCGGTGTCTTCCTGGGCACTGCCAAATAGTGTAAAACCCATGGATAGAAGTCCAACTAGAATCGTTTTCATTGGAAATTTTTCCAAAAGAACCGCATAAAGTACTATTGGCAAAAAATTTTTCCCGGATGGGGAAATATTACCTTTGGTCATTGAAGGTTGCATAAACAACTTTTAGTAAATTTGGAATATATTTTTTAAAACTCAATCATTTTTCATGCAAGAAGCATACATCGTAGCAGGTTATCGCACAGCGGTTGGTAAAGCAAAACGTGGCGGGTTTCGCTTTTATCGTCCCGATGACCTGGCCGTTGACGTTATCAAGGGATTAATGGCCAGTGTACCACAACTCGATGCGAAAAGGATAGATGATGTAATAGTGGGGAATGCCGTTCCGGAAGCGGAACAAGGTTTGCAATTCGGTCGCATTATTTCTGCCAGAGCTTTAGGGATTGATGTGCCGGGTGTAACCGTAAACCGTTACTGCGCATCGGGCTTAGAAACAATTGCAATAGCTACAGCAAAGATCAGGATGGGTATGGCTGATTGCATTATTGCCGGCGGCACTGAAAGCATGAGTCTTGTACCCACTGCTGGTTGGAAAACTGTTCCGGCATATTCAATCGCAAAAGATGAACCTGATTATTATTTAAGCATGGGATTGACTGCAGAAGCAGTAGCAAAAGAATTTAACGTAAGTCGCGAAGCACAGGATGAATTTGCGTATAATTCGCATCAGAAAGCGATCCATGCGATTAAGAACGGATATTTTAAAGACGGTATTTTACCGATTGCTGTTGAAGAAGTTTATTTGGATGAAAAAGGCAAAAAGCAAAAAAGGAATTATACTGTCGATACAGATGAGGGACCTCGTGCAGACACGTCAAAGGAGGCATTGGCAAAATTAAAACCCGCTTTTGCGGCGAATGGTTGTGTAACTGCGGGTAATTCATCGCAAACAAGTGATGGGGCGGCATTCGTAATTGTAATGGGAGAGAGGATGATGAATGAAATGGGTTTAAAGCCAATTGGCCGGTTGGTTGGTTCTGCCGTGGCGGGCGTACATCCCCGGATCATGGGTATTGGACCTGTAGCCGCAATTCCAAAAGTGTTGAAGCAAACAGGAATGAATCTTTCCCAAATTGACCTTATTGAACTGAATGAAGCTTTTGCATCACAAGCGATTGCAGTGATTCGGGAAACGGGTCTTGATCCATCCAGGGTAAATATTAACGGAGGTGCAATTGCTCTTGGTCATCCGCTTGGCTGCACCGGGTGTAAGCTCACCATTCAGAACCTGCATGATATGAAGCGATTGAATAAAAAGTATGGTATGGTGACCGCTTGTGTGGGTGGCGGCCAGGGTATTGCAGGCATCATCGAGAACCTCTAGTGTTTATAAATAAGTTTAGGCCTCTACGGAGTTTTCCTATTCAATCTGCAGGAAAAGAAACTTCTTTTCATTTAGACATCCTTAAACCATTTTATAACTTCAAAGTCAACATTGGCACTGCCAACCAAAACTCCTGTTATGGATAGAAGAGAATTTGTAACTGCCGGAAAGAAAACGGCGCTGGTTAATACTGATGAAATACACGAAGCTGCCCGTACTTTTTCCGGTCTTACTCCCTACAATGGTTCATGGACATCAAATGAAGTAGTTCACCTTCTTAAACGAACAATGTTTGGCTCCAGCCCTGATGATATCAATTATTTTCTGGCACTCGGTATGAACCAATCTGTTGATGCATTATTAACCGTGTCTGCAACGCCTCCCTTACCTCCTGTAAAAAATTATAACAACAATAATATCCCTGCCAGCGATCCGGATTATAATATACCCATGGGACAAACATGGGTTACGATCAATACTACGGATGCGGATGGACAAAGAAGAAATTCGTTAAAAGCTTGGTGGATGGGATTGATGATAAACCAGGAAAGAAACATCAGGGAAAAGATGACACTTTTCTGGCATAACCATTTTTCAACTGAGACGGCAGATCTCGGCCGGATGATCTGGGCTTACAATTATAACGCTCTCTGCCGGAAGAATGCCCTTGGAAATTTCAAGCAGTTTGTAAAAGAAATGACATTAGATGTTGCCATGCTTCGCTACCTGAATGGTTATTTGAATATCAGTTCAGCGCCCGATGAAAACTATGCACGCGAATTACAGGAATTATTTACACTGGGAAAAGAAAATAATCCAAACTATACTGAAGATGATGTAAAAAATGCAGCAAGAGTTTTAACCGGTTGGAAAATAAATGGAAGTACAAACACTTATAGCTTCAATGCTAACCAACATGATACGGCGGGCAAACAATTCTCATCATTTTACAACAACACAACTATTGCCGGAAGAAGTGGACCAACAGCCGGTGATCTTGAACTCACTGATCTTATTAATCTGATCTTTTCAAAGAGTACGGAAGTATCGAGGTTTATTGCAAAAAAATTATATCGCTATTTTGTTTATTATAAAATTGATGCAGCTACCGAAGCCAATGTCATCAACCCTTTAGCGCAACTACTAGTTTCCAATAATTGGGAAATAAAACCTGTTCTTGCTGCCTTGCTCAAAAGCGAGCACTTTTTTGACATCGTGAACCAGGGTTGTTATATAAAATCTCCTGTTGACCTGGTAGTTTCTGTATGCAGGGAATTTGGTATTGTATTTCCGAATTCAACAGATTATGTAAATGCTTATAACATGTGGAGCTTTATACAAAACTATGCTTCATTATTGCAGCAGAATATTGGCGATCCGCCAGGTGTTGCGGGTTGGGCTGCTTTTTACCAGGCACCACAGTTTCATGAAACATGGATAAATGCGGACACCTATCCAAGGAGAAATCTTTTTACAGATACAATGATCGGTCCCGGCTATACAAGAAACGGTCAGAAAATAGTGATCGATCCCGTTGCCTTTACAAAAAAACTCTCCAATCCTTCCGATCCGAATATTTTGATGAATGATGCATTAAAGATCCTGTTCCGTATCGATCTTTCCGGCACATCAAAGACCGCCTTGAAAAATCAAATTCTTTTAAGTAACCAGACACAGGATTATTATTGGACCAATGCATGGACAGCCTACATTAATAATCCGAATGCTGCTAATTACCAGGTAGTGTACACAAGGTTGAGAGACCTTTATAAATATTTAATGAACCTGGCGGAGTACCAATTGTGTTAAACAAAACCAACTGTAATGAAAAGAAGAGATTTTTTAAGATATACAGTGCCGGCGGCGGCGGCCACAACAGTGATCGGGAATATTCCGATCCGCACAATGGGAATGGAGTCGCCTTTGATCCGCTCATTAATGGAAAACCCCACCGATACAGATCATGTGTTGGTGCTGGTACAGATGAATGGAGGTAATGATGGTTTGAATACAGTGATCCCAATTGACACCTATTCAAACTACCAGGCAGCAAGAACCAATGTTGCTATTCCCCAAAACAGAATTCTGACGCTTACAGGGAATTCAAAAACAGGATTGCATCCTTCCATGACGGGTATTCAAACTTTGTTCAATGAAGGTAAAGCGGCCATTGTACAGGCTGTTGGCTATCCTAATCCTGATTTCTCACATTTTCGTGCTACTGATATTTGGATGAGTGCTTCCGATTCAAACCAATATGTGAACAGCGGATGGATGGGACGTTACCTGGATAATGAATATCCCGGTTTCCCTAATGGTTATCCGAATAGTTTAATGACGGATCCATTGGGAATACAGATCGGCTCTGTTACATCTTTTACATTCCAGGGCCCACAGGTAAGCATGGGCATGAGTATTTCTGATCCCGTAAATTTTTACAATCTTATCAATGGTATACAGGACCCTGCACCAAATTCACCGGCGGGTTATGAGCTTACTTATATAAGGACCGTTGCAAGGCAAACACAACAATATGCTGATGTGATAAAAAATGCCGCATTGGCTGTGACCGCACAGTCAACCTATCCATCCAATAACTCCCTTGCTGCCCAATTAAAGATCGTTGCACGATTAGTAAAAGGCGGATTGCAAACAAGAGTGTATATGGTAAGTATCGGGGGATTTGATACACATTCAACACAAGTGAATCAAACCGATACCACAACGGGTGCACATGCTAACCTGATGAAACAATTGTCTGATGCTATCAAAGCTTTTATGGATGATCTGAAATTTTTGGGCGTACAAAAAAGGGTTTATGGAATGACCTTTTCAGAATTTGGCAGAAGGATAAAATCCAATTCAAGTTTGGGCACTGATCATGGTGCTGCGGCTCCTGTAATATTATTTGGAGAATATGTTGCAGGCGGGGTTTTAGGTAACAACCCGGCGATACGTGCCAATGCAAGCGTGAATGACAACGTGCCGATGCAATATGATTTCAGAAGTGTTTATGCATCTATACTCTCCAATTGGTTTTGCGTTGATGGTACGACATTACAAACAGTAATGCTTAAAAACTTTCAAAATCTCCCTATCGTAAAAGCAAACTCATGTAATTCAACGACACCTGATCTGCAAAATCAATTGCTTATCAGAAACTATCCCAATCCATTTACGGGTTCTACCATGATCACTTTTAAAACTGATGGAGGGCATACATCTGTGATGATCATTGATACGTTGGGCAGAATGATCGCGACTCTTGTTGATCAGGATTATACCGGTCCGGGTCAATATTCGGTTACCTTCAATGCTGAAAAGTTGGCGACCGGGGTGTATTACGCAAGACTTCAAAACGGTGCCACTCAGCAGGTAAGAGCAATGCTAAAAGTGCGATAATGGTTTAAACAGAAGGTTAAAGAGACTGTATTAACGCAGATGGGGACACAAAGGCCACGAAGAAAACAAAGTACACGAAGAATTTACTATAATCTCTACACTTTGTGTTCTTTGTGTGACCGCCGTGTTCATCGTGTTCCTATTTTTCTACCGTTCACGTGGCCTTGCTTTGTTGCGATAGGCCAGGTTTTCAAGGCTACGCGGTTGCAAGACGATTTAGTCATACTTTTGCGATCGTGATATTAAGAAACAGGCATATCCATAAATGTATTTCGGCATTATTGCTTGTGATGCTGTTGTTCATTCACAGCATTAAACTTCTTCATTCACATTCGGGCACTAATTCTTTTTCAAATCATAATTGCAACGGCATTTGTTTTGAACAAAATGACAGTTCAGAGCCCGCAAAAAATTCTACCGATTGTGGTATATGCAGCTATCAATTAACCAAAGATGCTGATCATATTGCTTGCCCTGCGTTTTACGATCCAATAATTCAGGCACCCGATCTAAACACAGGATTAGTTTCATATAACAAATTTTCCCTCCCTTCGGTTCTGGACAACCGCGGTCCACCTTCCATTTAGCTTGCATAACCATTTTTTTGGATACGATAACAACGCTGTTATCTGCTCCTTATTAAATCATGTATTTCTCATTTTAAACGCGGCTACATGTCAAGAATAATCTCCTGTTTTATTGTATTCTGCTTATTCTCAGCATACAATTTTGCACAGGAAAAAACTTATATAAAAGAAGAAGTTAGAACAGGTTCGATGCAACCGCAAATTACTTTTGGCGGAAAAATTATCGATGCAAGAACAAAAGAACCGTTGGCGGATGCGAGTATCATTTTCCCGGATTTGAAGATCGGAACACATGCTGATAACTCCGGTAAGTTCCGGTTTTTAAATGTGCCGGCTGGCCATCACCTGATTGAAGTTTCTCATATTGGTTATACCAGTATCATTGAACATATTGATATTGATAAAAACACAGAACTGGATTTTGAACTTCATCCATCTGTGCTGGAAAACCAGGGAGTGATCGTGACGGGTGTTTCCAACGCAACGAATATAAGAAAAGCACCGATTGCTGTTACTGCATTACGAAGAGCAGAATTGCTTCAATCATCGGCAACCAACATCATAGACCTGTTGGCAAAAAAGCCAGGTATATCGCAGTTAAGTACCGGTCCGGGCATTTCAAAGCCGGTTATTCGCGGTTTGGGATACAATCGTGTACTGGTCGTAAATGAAGGAGTACGACAGGAAGGTCAACAATGGGGGGATGAGCATGGCATTGAGATCGATGAACTGAGTGTGAATCGGGCAGAGATCCTGAAAGGACCGGCCTCGTTAATGTATGGAAGTGATGCGTTGGCCGGTGTTATCAATCTTATTACAAATATCCCGGTAAGCGACGGAACAATAAAGGGAAATCTGCTTACAAATTTACAGTCCAATAATAAACTGTTTGCATTGAATGGAAACATTGCAGGCAATAAAAATGGGATCAATTGGAATCTATATGGCACATTAAAATCGGCCGGAAATTATAAAAACCAGTATGACGACAGAGTGCTCAATTCATCTTTCAATGAAAAGAATGCCGGTGGTTATATCGGTATCAATAAAAAATGGGGATTCAGCCATTTTATATTCAGCACATTTAATCAAAACGTTGGACTTGTAGAAGGGGATCGGGACGATGCGACCGGAAAATTCATACTCTATGGGGGTAGTTCTCTTGAACGAATTGCAACCAGTGACGATCTTGATGAAAAAAAACCTCTCGTTCCAAGACAAAACATAAAACATTACAAAGTTGCCGTTGATAATAGTTTTTCTTTTGGAGGAAGCCGCTTAAAACTGAATGTTGGTTACCAGGATAATCTGCGCAAAGAATTTGGTGATCCGGAAAATGAGAATGCGGAAGAACTTTTCTTTGATCTGAAAACAATTACCTACAACGTCCAATTGGCATTAAAAGAAAAAAAGGAGTGGCATGTTACTGCAGGCGCAAATGGAATGTATCAAAACAATACGAATAAAGGGGAGGAAGCAATCATTCCCAATTATGATTTTTTTGATATAGGTGGATTCGTATATGCCCAACGCTATTTTAAAAAAGCGACACTTAGTGGTGGACTTCGGTTTGATAACCGGTCGGTGGATTCAAAAGAAATGTTGGAGGGAACGGGATTAAAATTTGAGTCATTCAAAAGGTCATTTTCAAATTTTTCGGGAAGTGCGGGCATCAGTTATGAACCGGCAGATTTCTTGACACTTAAAGCAAATATTGCCCGTGGTTTCAGAGCTCCTTCGCTTGCTGAGCTTGCAAGTAATGGTGCACATGAAGGAACCAACCGTTATGAATATGGCGATCGTGATCTGAAATCCGAAACAAGCTTGCAGTTTGATGGTGGCTTTGAAGTGAATTATGAGCATTTCAATGTGGGTCTGAACGCTTTCTACAATGGGATGAACGATTATATCTTTTATAGAAAGCTGGAATCAGCTTTTGGAGGAGATTCATTGGTGAATGTAGATAACCAGGACCTTATGGCTTTTCAATTTGATCAATTTGATGCAATATTGTCCGGACTTGAAATGACAGTTGATATACATCCTCATCCATTGGATTGGTTGCATTTTGAAAATTCTGTATCCTTAGTTCGTGGCCGGTTTGAAGAAAAACTGGGCGGAACTGATAACCTTCCTTTGATTCCCGCAGCAAAGCTGTCAAGTGAGTTGCGTGCAAATTTCAAAAAGATTGGCGGATCGCTTCGCAATTTTTACTTTAAAGTGGAAATGGAAAACAATTTTGAGCAGAACAGGCCATTCTTTGCCTATAATACTGAAACGGCCACGCCTGGGTATACGTTATTAAATACCGGAATAGGCACGGATATTATAAATAAGAAAGAAAGGGCGATTTTCAGTATCCATTTTGCCGGCCTTAATTTGACAGATGCTGCCTATCAAAATCACCTTAGCCGTTTAAAATATACAGATGTGAATATGGTAACAGGAAGAACGGGTGTGTTCAATATGGGAAGGAACTTTTCTTTAAAGATCAATATACCCATTGTATTTGCAGAAAAGAAAGTTGAATAGACCGTAGTGTCGCTGACCGGATAACTCAAACCTTATTACCTTAATGACAACGAGCAAATAAAATTATTTACCTTATTAGCTTATTTTAATAAGGTAATAAGGTATTTCTCTTCGCTTTTTCTTGTTACTAAAGTAATAAGGTTTCTTTCGATTGGCCTTCCTCGGTCTTTATTCGTAAACCAGCCGGGTTAATAAATATTTTACTTGCATAAGAAAACCTGTAATATTTTTAAGCATGGAACTTACGTTCAATACCCCGGCCTTACTATTTCCCGCTATTAGTTTGTTGTTGCTGGCCTATACCAATCGTTTTCTTGCGTTAGCCAACCTGGTGAGACGTTTGCACGATCAATACAAAAGAGGGGAGAAGAGTACAGGGTTGCTCTATCAAATACAGAGTTTAAGACGAAGACTGAACCTGGTCCGTTACATGCAGGGTCTTGGAGTGTTTAGCTTTGTGTGCTGTGTATTTACGATGTATAGTATTTATAGCGATTGGGCAAGAGTGGCACAATATATTTTCGCAATTAGCCTGCTAAGCCTTCTTGCTTCGCTAATCATTTCACTGGTCGAAATAACGCAAAGCACTAAAGCGATCGAAGTTGAGTTGAGTGACATCGAGGAATTGGAAAAATCAAATTTCTTTACTGACCTTTGGAAGGGAAGGGAAGAAAATAAATGACGATGAAAAATTATTTCAAATTTGCATCAATACTTCTTCTCGCAAGTTTGATCATGATCAGCTGCACAAAGGTGGGAGGCGCCGCTGCGGAGGACAATCCCGATGCCGTCGATCAAAATGATGAGGTATTCCCTGTGATCACCGTTTCAAAACCTGCCGATAACCAGGTGTACACAAGTGGGGATTCTATAATTGTAGAGGGAATAGCAACTGATGATAAAATAGTGTATAAAGGAAAAGTACAGATAAAAAATGATGCAAACAATCTCGTAATGGCAGATGCAAACTATGAAAGTCATTTTTTAACTGCTATTCATTACAGGCTTGCTTATAAAGCTATTGTAACCGCGGCAACAGACTTTAGTATTCTTGTGGAATTCCAGGATCATGGCGCTAATGTGACTACCAAAATGCTAAAAGTGAAAGCGAATCCATGAAAAGTTAATTGTTAAGAGTTCATTGTTCATCGCAGGCCCTGACTATTAAGCTCAGGAATTCCGAAACATTATTCACCTCAAAGTTTATTGATGATTTTTAGCACCGATTCCCAACTCCCGCCATTATAGACTTCTTCCAGTCCGGCTGACTTTAAAATATTTTTTGCTGTGTTGCTGCGCATACCGGATTCGCAGCAAACGATAACAGGTTTTTTCATGGATCTTATTCTATCAATACTAGCGGAGATCCTGTCAACCGGAATATTAATAGAACGGGGAATTCGTCCATTATCATATTCATGAGGCGTTCTTACATCGATAATGACGGCACCTTTTTTAAGTGCTTCTTTTATCTTATTTTTTCCAAATAGAAATCCAAACATGACTTCTGATTAAATTGATTTACCTGATTATGCTGCCGTTAATTTTTTTCTTTCACCAATTTGCTGACGCCACATGGCATAGTACAATCCTTTTTCTTCTAATAATTTTTCATGATTGCCTGTTTCCACTACATCACCTTTCTCCAAAACATATATCCTGTCAGCATGCATAATGGTCGAAAGACGGTGAGCGATGAGGATCGTGACCTGGTCGCCTGTGGCCGATACTTCCCTTATTGTTGCAGTAATGTCTTCTTCGGTCAATGAATCAAGTGAAGAAGTGGCTTCGTCAAAGATCAGCAACTTTGGACGCCGCAGAAGAGCTCTTGCTATAGATAATCTTTGTTTTTCACCGCCGGATAGTTTTAAACCACCTTCGCCGATCATTGTTTCCAATCCTTTTTCTGCTCTTGCCAATAAATTTTGACAGGATGCTTTCTGCAAAACATCATATAGCTCTTCTTCCGGTGCAGCGGGATTCACAAACATTAAATTCTCTTTTATGGTACCCGAAAACAATTGCGTATCCTGTGTCACAAAACCAATTTGATTCCGCAGGTCCTCGAAGTTGATATTGTTTTCATCGATGCCGTTATAAAGGATCTTTCCTTGTTGCGGACGATAAAGACCAACCAATAATTTCATCAGGGTGGTTTTACCAGACCCCGACGGGCCGACAAATGCAATTGTTTCGCCTGTTTTTACTTTGAAGCTGATATTGTTGATAGCATGTTGGGATGCGGTGTGGTGTCTGAAGCCAACATTGCTAAATTCTAATTGCTCGATCGTACCAAGATGAGATGGATTCACAGGTTGTGGTTCAGGAGCCTTTTTCATCAGGTTGCCAAAATTTTCCAATGAGGCTTGTGCCTCCCGGTAGGAGAGGATAATATTGCCGATCTCCTGCAAGGGTCCAAAAACAAAGAATGAGAAGATTTGCATAGTTACTATTTGCCCCGCATCCATTCTGCCCCAATAAATAAGGTACATCAACATAAAAAGAATAACCTGGCGAAGTGTGTTTACAAATGTGCCCTGCACAAAACTAATACTGCGGATCCTTTTTACTTTTGTTAACTCAAGCCCAAGGATCTTAAACGTGTTTTTATTTAAGCGACTAACTTCCTGCTGG
>DASVAM010000596.1:0-6205 GCA_036376375.1 Chitinophagaceae bacterium | reverse complement strand
CAGCAGTTTTGTGTTTAATTCACAATTTAAAGCTGCAATACTCATCCCGGCATCCTGACCTGTCCTGAAATTTGTTTTTATTTACGCAATCGTTCCCGGAGAATATTGATGTGCGAATAAGTGATTACTCAGCCCGGAAGTACTTTCACAACAAACCTGCTCCATTACTTGTTTTAGTTGTGTTTTTAAAATAGAAATTATATGATTACCTCCTTCGTTACCTAACGCTGCGACACTATACATAAATGAACGGCCAAGAAAAGCAAACTCAGCACCACTTGCTAATGTTCTTGCTATATCGGGACCAGTACGAATCCCGCTGTCCATCATTATTTTGATCTGGCCCTTATAATTTTTTACAATTGGTTCGAGTGATTTGATCGTTGATTGTGCAGCATCGAGCTGACGGCCCCCATGATTAGAAACAATGATTCCATCTAATCCCAATTTGATCGCCATCGCTGTATCTTCTTCTGTCGCTACTCCTTTCAAAACAATTTTACCTTTCCATTTATCTCTTATCGGTGCGATCTTATCTGCATTCAACCGACCAGAAAAAGTTTTATTCATGAATAAGCCAAGCTGCTTCATGTCTAACCCTTTCGGCATATAGGGCTTCAGGGTTGCAAAATTGGGCGTTCCATGATACAACGTTTTGAATGCCCACTCTGGCTTTGTCATAATCTGTAAAATATTTCTCAGCGTCATTCGCGGAGGCATTGCCAAACCATTCCTGATATCCCAGGGTCGGTAACCAAATGAAGGTACATCACACAACAAAGCCAACACAGTATAATTAGCAGCCTCTAACCTCTTTAATATATCATCACGCAAAGAATCTTCCGCCGGGTGATAAAATTGGTACCATGCTCTTCCTTCTGTTAATTCGCTGATCCTTTCAATGCTTGAAGTAGTTACAGTACTCAATATAAATGGTATGTTATGTTGAAGTGCTGCTTTAGCAAGAATTTCAGGTGAGTTTGGCCAGATCAATCCCTGCAATCCAATGGGTGCAATACCAAATGGCGCATCGTACACATGCCCGAATAATTCAGTCCTGAGATCCGAGCCGTGATGATCACTAAGATAATAGGGGAGCAATTCAACCTCTCTTAATTCAGCGGTGTTCTTGTGAAGATTCACGTTCTCATTACAGCCGCCTTCAAGATATTCGAACGCAAATTTTGGAACTCGTTTTCTTGCTTTCTTTCGCAGATCATCAACCGAAGGATAATTATTGTTATACTCCCACTTCATTTTTTATTTCAAATAGATGTTTGATGAGTGACAGAATATAATTTCATATCAATGATGTTGGAAGGAAGAGGCTGGTTGTTCCAATGCTGGTGAATTACCAAAGCCGCTCCCAGTGCGCTTGCCTGGGCAACGGATGCAGCATATACCTCAATAGCAGGAAAGGCTTCTGCCATCAAATACATATAAATTGGATTTTTACTAAACCCTCCGTCAACGAAAATACGTTTTACATCCATTCCACGCAGAACAAGATTAGTGCTTCTTACCTGTTGTGCAACAATATCCACTATTAGCTGGTGATAAGCCTCTTCATAGTTTTTATAATCCTCCAGTTTTCTTTTCCCAAAAGCTGACTTTGCAGGTTCGCTGCCTTCGTTCATCAACTGCAGATTCTTACTAGCCTGCTTTTGTTTCTTAAGCAGTTTAATATTTACTTCTACTGTTGTATAGTAGGTAAGCGGCTGATTAAAAAAATCCGAAAGTCGCTTGACCTGCTGTTCATGCTCATAACCAGCAAAAATCCTTGAGGCTTTTACCGGCCGGCCTTCATAGCTTAAATAACAAAGACAATCTTCATGCAATTCATAATCTGAAAGCATGCTGTGATTAAAGGGATTCAGACTGATGCACCATGTCCCGGTTGATATTAAGACAAATGGTTCATTGAACGAAGTGAAATAAGGGATCAGTGCAGAAGAGCTATCATGTAATCCTATGCCGGCAAGAACACCATTGGTATCCATCACCGAATTACATTTTTCAATTGGTAATAATTTTTCGGCCACACCTTCTTTTTCCACCCACTGATGATACTTGTTCTGTTGAAAATTCCAAAGATTGGTATGGCAACCAACGCTCGTAATATCAGCATATAACTGTGAGGTGATAACATAACTTAAATATTGAGGCAAATGCAACGCATATTTTATTTGCCTAAACAGTTCAGGCTTTTCATATTTCAGCCGATATAACTGCATTCCTGAATTAAGATTGCCCAATACGGGAGAAGCCGTGATCTTTGAAAACTGGCTTTCGCCGCCATACGATTGATAAAATTTTTTCTGAAGCGCCGGAGAATATGGCTTTAAATAATTATACAGAGGAGCAATTACTTTCTTATTCTCATCGAGATAAACAAAGCTGGCGCCATAACCCGAAAAATTAACGGCTCTTACTTCAAACCGGGGATCTGTTTGTATCTGGGCAAAACTATTTTTGACCCATGCTGTCAATGCGGTCACATCTTCGCAGACAAATCCATCCTCGTCTTTTATTTCAGGGAATTGAATGCTTTTCTCATGAACTATATTGTACTGTTCATCAAACAGGATCAGCTTTTTGTTTGTTTTGCCTACGTCATAGATCGCTATGGTTCTTATTTTTTCCACCGATATGTAGTTTATTGAGTCAGTAAGTCCGAAAGACCGAAAGTCCGGAACATTTCTTTCTGACTTTCCGACTTTACTGTCTTTCGTACTTTTTACAACCCGGTTGCCACCGTTTTAGAACCCCGTTCTTTAATCAATTGTTCCCTTATTTTCATTTGCCGGAATAATTGTAAAGGACTGATCGCACCCCCACTCCTCAGCCTTGCCTCCGCAACAATTGCTCTTACATCGGTACGGAAGGTATTCTGTAAAATTTCCTGGGCAGCTACGACATCATTGCTTTGCTGTGCTTCATTTAATTTTTTTCTATCGATCAACAACGCCTGCGCATAGGAGATCATGATCGCCTCAACAGATTGCAGCAGATCTTCCAAAGGATCTTTTACATTATGAGATGCATCGATCATCCAGCCGAGGTCGTTCGCATGATCCATTCCCCTTGCATCCATACCTTCCACTAGTTCATTAAAAATTAAAAACAACTGGTATGGCTTGATACTGCCGACGGTTATATCATCGTCTCCATATTTACTATCATTAAAATGAAATCCTGCAAGCCTGCCTTCCATCAACAACAAGGCAACGATCTGTTCAATATTTGCATTGGGCAAATGATGCCCGAGATCGACAAGGGTATACGCCTTTTTTCCAAGTTTATTTACAAAAAGCAACGATTGGCCCCAGTCTCCCACCGTCATTGAATAAAAATTGGGTTCATATGCCTTGTATTCAACGAATAACTTCCAATCGTCAGGCAATGCAGCGTATATCTCCTGTAAGCTCTCCAACGTATTTTGAAAAGCTTTTCTGAAATTCAACTGGCCGGGGAAACAACTTCCATCACTCAACCATACCGTTAATGCTTTTGATCCTAATTCAACACCGTGCCTGATCACTTCGATATTATGTTCGATCGCTTGTTTGCGTACTTCCTTATTTACATGTTGCAATGACCCGAACTTATAACTGAATTCCTGGTCCTTTTGATCCTGGAATGTATTTGAATTCATTGCATCGAACTTCAACCCCAGTTGAGCTGCAAATGTCCTGATCTCAGAATAATTCTCTGGTATATCCCATGGTATATGTAATGAAATAGCGCCGCTTGATTGATTGAGAGAATGGAGTAACCCAACATCTTCCATTTTTTCAATAAGATTACCCGGTTCACCCGCTCCGGAAAACCTACCGAATCTTGTCCCACCGGTGCCCAATGCCCACGAAGGGATCGCTACGTTAAAATTGATGAGCTTTTGAATTACTTGTTCAGCATTTTTTAAACCTCCGGCAACAAAACCGAATTTTCTTTTATGCTCCGCAAGCAATGGTTGATTATGCTCTTCGATCCTATACTTTTCAATTCGCATACAAAATTATTTAAGGCAAGTAAAAAACCTCTTTCAAAGGTATGGAGACAGGTGAGTTATCGGGATTGGATTCCATAATATCTTTCATATAAGCCCACCACTTTTTCATCACGGGGTGATTGGGAAGTTCATCCAGGCTTAGTGAATTCTCTATTTTCAATACTCCAAATAAAAAGTTAGTTTCCTTATCAAGAAAAATGGAATAATCTTCAATCCCGGCTTTTTTGAGTAACGTTTGCAACTCAGGCCAGATAGCATCATGCCTTCTTTTATATTCCTCTTCACAACCCTCAAACATTTTCATTTTAAATGCTACGCGCTGCATAGGGGTCTCCCTCCTTCTCCCTCCCCGAAAGGGAGGGAGCGGTTCTGTATATCGTTAATCAAATTCATAACTTCCATTTTCACGTTAATTTCTTTACTCAACATTTTCGAATATTATTACTAATGATGAGTCTGCCAAAAATCAGGGCGGTGCATAAGCAAGCCCTCCCTTCGGGAGGGTTGGGTGGGCTTTATCTTGTAAATGCGGTTGCGATCCCGCCATCGACATTAATAGTATTACCGGTTGACTTATTCAATAAGCCACCGACAAATACGAAGCAAGCATTGGCGATATCTTCCGGCAAGATGGTTTCATTCAATAAGGTTCTTTTTGCATAATACGCCGGCAAGTCTTCTACTTTAATGCCATAAGCCTTTGCTCTGCCTTCCGCCCAACCCCCACTCCAGATATTACTATCTGAAATTACTGCGTCTGGATTCACAGTGTTTACTCTTATTTTATCGGCACCTAATTCTGCTGCAAGCAAGCGACTTAAATGCGCCTGGGCTGCTTTAGCACTTCCGTAACCAGCATTGTTTGGACCGGCAACGATCGCGTTTTTAGAAACCACATTTACAATATCCCCACCCAGATCCTGCTTACGCATGATCTCAACTCCTTTTTTTGAAACAAGGAACTGTCCTTTTACCAATATATCATATAGTTTATCCCAATCGTCAATGCTATGTTCAGTAATTGGTTTTGAAATACTGATGCCCGCATTATTTATGATGATATCCGCGCCCCCGAATGCCAACACTGTTTGCTCAAATGCTTTATCAATTGATGCTTCATCGGCAACATTCAACAGCGCAGAGGCTACGAGATCCTTGCCAAAAGTTTTTTCGAATTCCTGCGCAGCGCCGTTCAATCGTTCCTGGTTAATATCATTTAGTACAACACAAGCACCTTCTTCTGCGAATTTTTTGGCAATTGCTTTACCAATACCGCCGGCGCTGCCAGTCACTAATGCAATTCTGCCGCTCAATGCTTTTGGTTTTGGCATGCGTTGCAGCTTCGCTTCTTCCAGTAGCCAATATTCAATATCAAATGCTTCCTGTCTTGGCAATGAAGTGTACTCACTTACCGCTTCAGCGCCGCGCATGACATTAATGGCATTGATATAGAATTCAGCCGCTACTCTTGCAGTTTGTTTATCTTTTGCAAAAGTGAACATACCAACGCCGGGATACAAGATCACGACCGGGTTTGGATCACGCATGGCAGGACTATTCGCATGTTTGCATTTGCTGTAATAATCAGCGTACATTTTTCTATACTCTTCAAACTGCGGTAATAATTTTTCTTTAACAGATGTAGTGTTACCCAGATCTTCCTGTGGAGTTAGTCTTAAAACTAATGGGGAAATTTTTGTGCGTAAGAAGTGATCGGGGCAACTGGTTCCAAGTGGCGCCAACCTTCCCAAATCATTTGAATTGATAAATTGAAGAACCCTGTCATCATCGGTAAAATGACCAATCATCCTGCCCCCTCTGATCCCCAACAGGGGGTTCTGAGAAACATCACTATTAGAGCAAAAACCTCTTAATATTGGAGCAAGCAGAGCTGCTTTCTTTAATCTCTCATTTTTAGGCAACGCTTCGATTTTTTCGCCGCCAAAAGTTTCCTTCCTAACTCCCCCTTTGGAAGCCGGGGGGCTCTCGAGGTATTGAGCACAACGCTCAATTACTTCCAATGTATTTATATAACTCTCGTAGGCTGTATCTCCCCAGGTAAATAAACCATGCGAACCAAGCATGATACCGCGAATGCCAGGATTTTCATCAAGACATTTTTTTAGTTTTAATCCAAGGTCAAAACCGGGACGCTGCCAATCCACCCAACCAATTGTACCGCTAAATAATTCC
>DASVAM010000058.1:0-10484 GCA_036376375.1 Chitinophagaceae bacterium | reverse complement strand
ACCGGATTTCTGCGCAGTGCCCGTTAGTAAAATGAATAATAAGGGCACGAATAAAAGAACGTATTTTTTCATAATTGTACAGTTTTTTTCAGCCTTGATAAACAAACATTTTGCCAGAGTAAGGATTTAAAAATGATTCTTCAATAATTTTTGCTATCAAAGCTTACATTGGAAATAGCTACGCATTTAAAGTTTAATCGTGTCGATTATATTTTTTCAACCCCATCATGTAAATTATTTTCCCCAATACAAGGTGCGGAAGTGACCCGTAAAAAATGACAACGAAAAGAGTTTGAACGTAAAAAGTTTAACTTACAAGAATAAATATCTGAATATGAATAAAGTTTTCCTGGGTGGGACCTGTAATGGGTCTCGTTGGCGGGACGATCTAATAAAGAAATTAAAGATCCATTATTATAATCCCGTCGGAGAAGATTGGACACCCGAAATGATGAAAGAGGAGTTAAAACAGCGATCCGAAAGTGATTTTTGTTTGTATGTGCTGACGCCAAAAATGGAAGGTTTTTATTCGGTGGCTGAAGTAGTGGATGACAGTAATAAATGCCCGTCGAAAACTGTATTTTGTTTCATAAATAATGACGAGGGCAAAACCTTTTCTGACGTGCAGGTTCGCTCATTAGAGCAAGTGAAAAAAATGGTTAAAGAAAACGGTGCCACTTGTTTTGACACACTTAATGAAGTAACAGATTTTTTAAATCGCAATAGCCTCTGATATTTCTACCGGGTTTGAAATCATCAACGCGAAACCCCGCGAAGAATAAAGAATTGAATGGATCGGGTATAGGATTTCGGTGTTCTTACACCTGCACGATTTGAAAATTTCTAAAGTTACCTGATCGGTGGCGAGGCGTCCCAATTTATTGTCTCCATGCTGCCAGATGATTGCTTCGTATAAGTGTAAAATCCTCCATAGTAAGTACAGATCTTGATAAAGTATTTCCCTCCGTCCACGTTGCTGAAGTAATAATAGCCATTGTTATAAACAGCGACCTTATAGTTGGAAGCTTTCTTCAAATCGTTTTCGTTACAGTTAATTTCATACACTTTTGAATTCTTGATGATGCGTGAATTATTGTTGTTATAGGGAATCAGGTAAATAGTGAGATCGGACGGCGGATTTAATCCGGCATTGTATTTTTTCCCATAATAAAGATGAAGTCGAAGACTATTTGTCGTGTCGAATTGATTTTTTGATTGATGGCCGGCAGGTTTATTGTTATTGGGATTAATTCCTCCCGGGACTGGTGGGATCTTTAACAAACTATCATATTTATTTTTCCAATAATCCCTGTCTTTTACCATGTTTTCATACTTGCTATTTAGTGAATTGTATTCCGTAAGTAAGGCATCAAATCGTAGTCTCCCATTATTGAGCAGGTCTTGCACTGAATCTAATTTTTTGTTTAGCTGGTGAACTGTCGGGCCGGCAGGTAAAATCACGTCTGGAGTATTCCTTAGTCTCAAAGAAAGCGCCGAAATATCAGCTTCTGTTTTCAATTTTAATGCTGCAAAAGCATCGCTTAATTTGTTTAATTCATCAAGAAGTGTCTGCACGTCCTTGGGCTTATCGGCGTCGTCAGTCGTACCTGGTCCTCCGGATATCTGGTTCTTTTTTTCATTGATTTGGCGCTGCAGATCATCCAACTCAATAGTTTTTTGCCCCAGGCTAAGTTTTGCATCTTCCAGCAGTTTTTCTTCTTGTTTGCGTTGGGTTTCAATTTTTTCTTTTTGAATCAAAGCGACCAGGGCAAGGACTGCACCACCGATCAATGCGAGCAAGATTATCAATGCGGCGATTCGCATTGCTTTTTTCCTGGTTTTCGCCTGAGCAGCTTTTGTCCTTCTTTTTTCCCTGTCAGCTTTTATGATTGGCGCTACCACATCATGTGTAAGTTCAACTATGCTATCATCCTCCCGAACAAAATACTTTGCCGATAGTACATCAATGCCAGGCCGCAGGTTTTCATCGCTTGATCCTAAATGATAACGTGTGCGGTAACCTTCCGTAGTGATTAATTTCTCCTCAACAAATTCCTTTATGATATTCCGGTTGTCGCCTTCGTTTCTTTTCAATGAATTGTTTGCTTCCGTTACTGCTTCGTAATAGATCGAACGAAGTATCGTTTCTTTCGGATATTTGTTTAATAACTCTGCTGAAACTTTTCCGCCGCCACTTTCCACTCTTTCTTTATCTATATACGCACATACCTGGCTAAGCAATGAGGGCTCTACCGTTAAAAGAGAATAATCATCCAACCCGGTTTCATTGGTAAAATAAGAAACCAGGTGTTTTGCTTCTGAAGCGTTAATATTTTCCTTCCATGTTTTTGTAATTACTTCATATGCCTGGTCTCCATTCATAGGGAGCAACCTGAATCTGGAATATTTTAAAGAGGGAATTTTAGCAGCAATCGTTTCAAATTCCGGTAAGTACTCTTCCCGGAAAGAAAAAACAATTTTTGCCTTTCTTTTTTTATAATTGAATTCGACTTGTTCCTTTTGGTTAAGAAATTTTTCTTTTAGTTTTTCCGGGATGGTATTCTCAATCAGGTCTGAAAGTTCTTCCCAAAAAAGCGGAAGTTCAACTGCAGCAAACCTCGGATTTGTTCTTGCCAGCGTGAAGATTTCTTCAAACTGGTCAAAGACAATGATGGGTGTCACGGTTTTCCATAGCGGTTCTTTGTGAAAATATTCCCATAAGGTCTCGCTTGACGGATACGATTCAACTTTAAAACCGTATTTATCTATTTCATTTTTTAATACTCTTTTTATCTGGGTTACAAGATCAGCACTGTTATCATTGAATTCAAGCCTTATTCTAAAAGGCAAACAAAAGCTTTTTCTAAGCTTTGGGAATACACCTGCATTTAACAAAGAAGTTTTACCGGTGCCCGATCTTCCAAAAACGATTGTCAACGTATTTAACTCAACCAGGCTTGTGAGGGCATCAGTCTCTGCGGCTCTTCCAAAAAAGAACGCCGACTGAGCCTCCGTATAGGATTGCAATCCTAAGAAAGCAGCCTCATCTGCCTGCCTTGTGTAAGTATTGGTTGGTGGCATGATTGTTTACCTATACAAGATTGAGTATTTTTTTTATATCCTCTAAAAACTCCTGGTCAGGGTTCCCCTGCGGCACTTTTGTAAAATTTATTTTCGAATCAAAATGTTTTGAAATTTTTTCACCATACGCCTTGCTGTCGTCAATGATTACCGGTATCAGGTATTTTCCAGCTTTATTATCTGCGTTTCGGAAGATCCATTCATTGGTGCCCTGCGACCATTCTTTTTGTACGTAACCATCTTCGTGATCAAGACTGTTTGCCGAGATAAGCGGCATAAAAAGATCTGCTTTTCGGATGTTCACGACAATTTTTTCCCGCCAGTCGTCACCCGGTTCTAATTCCCGTTTATCGTACCAGCATGTTACGTTACCAATTTGTTCAATTCCTTTTTTCATACTCTCAACCGCTGCCGTGTCCGCCCTTGTATAACTCAGAAAAATGGACTTGTTTTTTCCGGCATTCGGATTCCTTTTTTTCCACTGTTCATTGAGCTCGTTTACAAACCCGCCGGTACTGCCTTCATAGGTGATGACGTCATAGTTCTTAAGAAAATTATTTTGGTCGTGACGGAGATCGGAAGGATCATTGATTACAATGATGGTTCTTTTTGAACCCCATTCATGTAACGGTTCATTGGAGAGTAATCTCAATGCAAAGCGAACCATCCAGTCCGGGAACGTGCAACCTAAGAATAAAAGGTTTTTATTCTTTAAGGCGCTTACAATATTTGTAGCTCCACTCATTTTTTCTTTAAAGAATCCTGTGTATTCAAGCAGGTCTTCTTCACTAAGTGCCGGGTCAACGGTATTCAGCAATGATCCGAATACATTAAAAACAAATGGATCAGTTAGTTTTTCGACATCCGGGCAATCGGGGAATGGTTCATTGATGGAAAAGTTGATCGAATGTGCCTTTTGTCTCCTTGTTTCAAAAATTTTATTTTCTAAAACGCTATTGTAAACTGCTGTATTGATAAAATAATTAAGATCAGTAATTGTTAAAAGCTTGTGTAAGACGGGTAACTCAAAATTGATATCTTTTACAATGGACTTTAGCTTTCGGATAATATCCATTGACTTCACTTTCTTCTCTATTTCCAAAAAATTGACTGCATCGGCTAAGGAACCCCCATTGTAATCGGAGATCTTATGGAGTTCAAGAATTTTTTGTGAGATATAATTATCAAGCGGGGCCAGTTTATCACCGTCTTTAAAAGTATACATTTCCTTCCCAAGCACGGGGGTTAGTTTTTTTTCTGCTATAAAATCAAGCAGTTCATCCCAGTCGTATTGATCTGAAAAGACTTTATTCATACAGGATCCTATTGTAATGAAATGGGTTCGTTAGTCTTGTAAGGGGAGGATAGGAATAATGAAATTAATCTTTTTTATCAAAAATTGGAACGGCGGTGAAGTTTTATTATTGATCTATATTAGCATTTTTACTTATTGATTTGGAATTGATGACAAATTCAATATTAATACTGTAAATAAACCTTAATTTCAATCGCTTTTTAAAAGATCGAAAAGTTTTGCCACCAAAAAGATTTTATGAAAGAGCAGGTAAGGAATGCTGATTTAATATTGGGTAAAGAGTATCCGGGAAAGAATGAAAGGGAGATTGCAGATAGTATGGTCGGGTTGCTGAAGGATGAAATGGTGCGGATGTATCCACCCGGTCAAAGACAATTGAGACAAATACATCCGAAGATGAATGGATGCGTGAAGGCGGAATTTATTGTCGACAAAGACCTTTCACCTGAACTAAGGGTTGGGATCTTTAGGGAAGCAAAATCTTACCCCGCGTGGCTTCGCTTTTCAAATGGCAAAACGCACCCGCTTCCCGATTACAAAAAAGATATCAGGGGGCTTGCCATAAAATTGATGAATGTTCCGGGAAAAAAATTAGACCTGAATCATCCCGAGATCACCAGTCATGATTTTATTTTAATGAACACAAAGAATTTTGTGTCGGGTGATATTAAAAAGTTCAGGGATATCTTGTCGGTAGTTACGACTCCTTTTTCGTGGAAAACATTGCCAAGAAAGATCGGTATTGCCTTCTCAAATCTTGACGTTTTAAAAAGAGCAAAGAAGGCGGCTATTAAGATCTTAAATCCCTGCGAAATCTCTTATTTCAGCACGGTTCCATATCGTTTTGGTGATGAGGCAAAAGCAGTGAAATATGCGGTGATACCGTCACCATCGAATCAACTACAAAATCCGGATAAAACGAGTGAGCATCTGATCAGAAATAATTTTGCTGCAACCATAAAAGAAAACCATTTGGAGCTTGGATTTTATGTCCAGTTTCAGACTGATGCGGAAAAGATGCCGATTGAAGATCCAACCGTGGAGTGGGATTCTCCTTTGACAAAACTTGCGACCATCAGGATACCCAGGCAGATTTGTAATACTCCCGAACGTGAAGAATTCGGAGATAATCTTTCTTTTAATACATGGCACTGTTTGGCCGAGCATCGTCCATTGGGTTCTTTTAATCGCATCCGGGCTCATATATATGAAGAAATGTATGCCTTTCGTCATCAACACAACGGGGTAGAAGATAAAGAGCCTGAAGCAGGTCGTGATTTTTTTAATGATATAATCAAATAATATGGAGAATATCCAGATCATTCAACAGATGTATAAAGATTTTGGCGAGGGCAATATGCAATCCGTATTATCAAACTTTGATAAAGATGTTGTTTGGATCCGGCCCGGTGAACCACATATTCCATTTGCAGGAACTTTTACAGGCATCGGGGGTCTTACAAAAATGTTTGGTATCATTTCTCAAACAATTAAGATAAAAGGGTTTCATCTAAAACAGATTTTAAGTAACGGGGATATTGTCGTAGTGATAGGAGCTGATGAGGCGAATGTAATCGCAACAGGAAAATCTTATCTGTCAGAGTGGGTATATGTTTATACGATAAAGAATAAAAAGATCACCCATGTGCAAGTCTACCTGGATACACTGCTCTTGTCAGAAGCCTTTCAATTTTAGATCGTTGCTAAGAATTTCAAAGCAGTTATTGAAGGAAAAAAGAAATAGGCGCCACCTCTTACCGTTACAAAGCTTTGCAGATTTGGGATCACTTTATTCACCGTGCTCTGCGGTATTGTAAAATTTTGTTTTACTCCATTAGCGGGGCATTCCCTTACTCCAATGATCGGATCGGGGTCATCATAAAGCCTTTTGAACTTGGGTGAATTGGCCCACGTATATTGGATGAATTCAAATTGCTTCGAGATATTTGCATTGAAACATCCAAACAACAGACCTACTTCCCCATTCGGTTGATGATCTTCAGCAGAACCAATAAAATCTTCGCCATAAGAACGGACACGACGCATGATACGATGACGTCTTGTGAGTTTTAAAGAAACACCCGGAGGCGATTCCTCAAACTGATCTCTTGGGTTTGTGCGCCGGATATGTGAACCAAAGGGACATTTTTCTCCTTCCTTATCTTCTTTTAAATAACCAAAGCTATTATCATCACTGTCAATGCCCGGATCCTTATCAGGATATTTTACCAATGGCGCACCACTCGGCCATCGTCCCATCATTTTTGCAGCGATCCTGGTTGCCTCCTCGTTGTTGGTCTTTCCTTTTTCGTCGATTGTTTGTTTTTTGATAAAACTCCAATAACCATTTACATCTTGTTTTAATTGTCGTAAGACAAAATAAGTTCCATTTTTTCCGATGTCTTTAAATAGATTTCCAGAGCGATCCTCATACCCACCGGGATTATTTGGGAGAATTTCGGTGTTCCCTTGTTCGATTTTTACAAAAGGTGCATCAGGATAAACGCCATATTCATTTTTGTATCCTAATATGAATTCACCTGGATTTATATCATCGTTATTACCAGCAGGCGTTAAGTTGCTTCCTTTAATAACTGGTTGGGAAATCCCGTCGCGAAAACCAAAATGTTCCCTTTCCTTCGGCAAGGGTTTGCCATCTAATACATGTACCACTGAAAATCCCTGTTCAAATCTCTTTTTCAGGCCCTGAAAATAATTCTCTGCTATTGCTTCATTTTTCCCAAACACCATCAATATGACATCCACTTGTTCATTATTTGGTCCGCCCCATTGCCATTTAGAGGGATCGCTGCTATCAAAATCACCCAGCAATCGTTGGCGATGTTCAGTTACGATTCCTTCCCTGAATTCCCGGGAGAAAGAGTGGATATTTTCCTCATGATTATATCCCAGGGCGATCAAACCTTGGCTCGTGAGGCCGATATTAAGACAGGTTTCATTGATCGTACTGTTGGCAGGGGTGATGTTCTCTGCGATGGATGCAAGAAATTTTTTTGCCGCTGCCTGGTCGTTTACCTGCAAGAGGTAATATTTCGAAGACCCCATCTCTTTATAATCGTTAAAAAGCAAGGATTGTATTTCTGAAAGTTCCAATTGTGCCATTGTATAAATTAAAATCTTTTTAGAAAGGTTTTAGCCTGCTCCTCGTTAAGATCCATTCTTAGTTCGTTCCTGATCCTCGTATTGTTATTAACGTTTTTAATCGATAAATGAGGATAAGGACAATACCACACTTGGGTAAACACTTGTGTACTGCGGCTCCATGCTAAAAAATGTTCTTCATCGTAAGCGCCGCCCGTGATCATGAATTTTGTTTTTGGGAAATTTACTGTGTTACTGAATATGCCGGTCAATCCCCATCCCGACTGATCGATAAAATCTCCGAGATATTGTTGCCAGTTGCCATCAAAGTTGCTAAAGAATAAAACATGCCGGTTTTTATCAAATAAAACCCACCGGGCAAAATGGATCGTAGGAATATTCAAAAGCTTGCCATGCACAAACACATTATTGGCAAGCACTCGTGTTCGCAACATCCAGATTTGGAAATTAAGTCTCCTGATAAAGTTTGGTTTTAATACGGCCACTTGTGTAAACTGGTTTTGCGGAAACAGGTCCTCCATCTCTTTTAATTTGTTTACTCTCTTATCATCCAGCTGGCTAAGCGTGAGGGTTTGTTTTTTATTCCATAATTCGTGAAATAAGAACAAATACAATGCGCCGACTATAACGAATGGTGATGCAACAAGCAATAACAGACCGTAACTTATCAAATTGAACCATTTTATTCCCGGGACCATTGCCTTTTGTTTTGACCATTCAAATTCGGGCCTGGAATCAATTTCATTCCTGATAGCGCGATGAATTTCGACTGCTGTCGTGGTTCCATTCCATTTATTCTTATTAAGATAGTTCCGGATATGATCTCTTAAACGTGCTTCCTGGCGGATCTGTTGAACTGACCGGCCCGGAGCACCATTAAAAAAAGCAGCAGACTTTATTGAATATTTTTTTAAATAATTTTTCCTGCTTTCCGTTGATCTTTTACCGGCTTCGGGATAACCTTCACAACATTCATAGATAGTATCAATATAATTTGTCAGCTGCGTAACCAGTTGTGTAAGGTGTTCTTCTTTATCTCCATCAAAGTTTGTCGAGAATATTAGTCGCGTGTTAACGGCAACCGCCGGCTCATCACGAAACGATTCCCTGTCGAGGATCACGAATCGTCCATAATGCAGCGATGGCACTTTTTGAAATTCTCTTTCTGTACCTTGTTGCAAATTTTTCCGGATGGCCGTTAATGTTTTGTCCAATTCTTCCAGCTTCTCTTTTCTTACAGGAGAAAGAATGGTGAGTGGGTGTTGTTTTATCATGTCATCCGCATTTGGTGGTTTGGGATGTTGTTCATAGCCGGACCTGTGGTACGTTCAACAGGGCAGTCAATTTTTCAGTAATATAAAATAAATATAGAATATCCCTTTTGATTTAAATTTATTATGTGGCTAAAAAATCATAAACTTACAAATATTATTGGCCACCGAAGGGGTCCTTCAGTCAAACCACCATTCAATGATCAGGAATATTGATCATGCTAATGTTATTCACTACGGTTCTGAATCACTAATTATCAGGTCACCGGAAAAAGACAACGGGCAGCAAACGTGTATTAAAATAATTACCAATGAATTTCCTTCGCCTGAACTTATCAGCCAGCTGGAAAATGAATTCCAGATATGTTCGAATTCAAAAAGCAAAAGTATAAGAAGGGCATTACGTAAAGAAAAGCAGGATGAACATGCTGCGCTGGTATTAGAGTACGTACCCGGCAAAGATCTGTCGCAGTTTGTCGCAGATGAAAATCCCGGGTTTGAAAAGCAATTAAGTCTTGCCTTGTCCCTGGCAACTGCACTATATGACCTGCAAAAGGAAAATATCTTTCATGGGCAATTACATCCGTCAAATATCATTATCGAGAACGGCACGCATGTCCCGCGATTGATCGATTTCGGCCGTGCCACCGTCGGAAATGTGTTCGGAGCTGCCCATCATTTTTCAAAAGAGAATGAGATCGCTCATTTAAGATATGTTGCCCCGGAACAAACTGGCCGCATTAACCGCCCGATCGATAACCGGGCTGACCTTTATTCTCTTGGTATCATCCTTTATCAGTTGTTTACCGGGTCGCTTCCATTTGAAAGCGATGAAGCACTTGAGTTGATCTATTCACATGTTGCCAAAACTGCGGAAGAACCGCGGCGAATAAATAAAGAATTGCCGCAGGCTGTGTCCGATATTATTATGATGTTGATCTCAAAGAATGCAGAGGATCGTTACCAATCTGCATTTGGAGTGAAAACAGACCTGGAGAAATGTTTGAATCAGTATGAAATGCAAAAGCGTATTAATGAGTTCCGGCTTGCTGCAAAAGATTTTTCAGGCAAATTATTCTTGCAAGGCAAACTTTACGGAAGAGAGAAGGAATTACGCTATCTCAACGAGCTTTTCAATAGCGTTACACACGGAAAAAAGTCGACCTTATTATTATCTGGCTATTCAGGTAGTGGTAAGTCGTCATTGATCGAGTCATTACTAAAACCCGTGTCCCAGAAAAAAGGATATTTTATTAAAGGAAAATTTGACCAGATAAGTTCTGGTACACCTTATTCAACTTTTGTTCAGGCTTTTAATGAGCTTATTCAAATGATATTGACGGGAGATGATGCATATCGCCTGCGATGGAGAAAGAAGATCATGGATACAATGGGCGGCTCGGTAAAGATCCTCAGCCAATTTATACCGGGTATAGAGGAGCTGACCGGCAAGTTGCCTGAAGTTCCCATGCTAAAAGGCATTGAAGCGCAAAATCGATTCAATTATGAATTTGCAAGATTTATCAAAACAATTGCAGATAAGGAACATCCGTTGGTAATATTTGTAGATGACCTGCAATGGGCGGATGCGTCGTCGTTAAGTCTTATCAAGATCATTGCAGAGAACAGGGACATAGAATATGTGATGTTCATCGGTGCTTATCGTAAAAATGAGGTGGATGAAGATCATCCTT
>DASVAM010000057.1:0-5712 GCA_036376375.1 Chitinophagaceae bacterium | reverse complement strand
TAAACAAAAGCAACTTCAAAGCCTCACCTTCAGCGAGTCAATGAGACAACACCAGGAAAAGCAAAGAGAAAAAGAAGCGCAGGAGAAATATGAAACAAGGTTAAAAATGTATGGGCTCATTAGCGGTATGGTTGTATTGTTCCTTTTTGCTATTGTTCTTTACAGGAACAATAAGCAAAAACAAAAAACAAATATTGTTCTTCAAATACAAAAGAAAGAAGTGGAGAATGCGTTGACTGAATTACGCAATACGCAGGCACAGCTGGTGCAATCAGAAAAAATGGCTTCGCTTGGTGAACTGACAGCTGGCATAGCCCATGAAATTCAAAACCCGTTGAACTTCGTCAATAATTTTTCGGAGGTAAATAAAGAGTTGATAGAAGAATTAAGAATTAAGAATGAAAAATTAAAAATTGAAAACGGGGAAGTAAAAGATTTAATAAATGATATTGAACAAAATCTTGAAAAAATAAATCATCACGGCAAACGGGCGGATGCAATTGTAAAAGGTATGTTGCAACATTCAAGAACAAGCAGCGGACAAAAAGAACCCACAGATATAAATGCGTTGTGTGATGAGTATTTAAGACTAGCCTTTCATGGTCTTCGGGCAAAAGACAAATCTTTTAATGCTATTACAAAAACAGAGTTTGACACCAGTGTTGGTAAAGTAAATGTAGTTCCCCAGGAGATCGGGAGAGTCATTCTGAATTTGATCAATAACGCTTTTTATGCCGTTGATGAAAAGAAAAAGCAAATGCCCCCATCCCCTGAAGGGGTGTTGGAAGATTCCTCCGTTATTTACGAACCAGTAGTGACTGTAAGTACTAAACGACTCGGTTCCCCTTTCGGGGACGGGTGCAAAATCGAAATAAGGGTTGCTGATAACGGCAATGGCATTCCTCAAAAGATATTGGATAAAATTTTTCAGCCCTTCTTTACCACCAAACCAACCGGGCAGGGAACGGGATTGGGTTTGAGTTTGGCTTATGATATAATTACAAAAGGACATGGTGGTGAGTTGAAAGTGCAAACTAAAGAGGGGGAAGGAACAGAGTTTATAGCAGTACTGCCTTGTTGAAATGATTTGTGCCTACGGCACTTTGCCATTCTTGTGGGTTTTTCGCAGGAATGAATTCCGGCGGTACAAAATATATTCGGGCCTACGGCCCTCCACCCTAAGAAAACAAAATAAATTATCCCAGTGCAGAGGCGTAGCCTCGGCGCAAGTTTGAAACAACGGGTTTCAACCCGTTGGAAAAGAGAAGTAATAACACGAAAGAGAGCCGTAGGCTCGACTCATGAAAGTATAAACAAGCAATCATGGCCAACACCTATCATCAAATCTACCTGCAAACTGTCTTCGCAGTAAAATACAGGGCAGCTGTGCTTGATAAAGCCTGGCGAAGTAAAGTGCAGGGAGTAATTGGGAATCTCATCATTGAAACGGGATGTAAAACAATAATTGTAAATGGTGTTGAAGATTATATGCATTGCTTCCCGGGCTTAAGGCCGGTGATCTCCGTATCAGACCTGATGAAAACGGTAAAAGCCAAATCATCAAAATATATCAATGATCAATTGTTAACAAAAGAAAGATTTGAGTGGCAAGCGGGCTATGGTGTTTTTTCCTATCGGCAAAGGGATGTTGATCAGATTTATAAGTATATTCAAAACCAGGAAGAACATCATAAAGTCAAAACTTTCCGTGAAGAATATTTTGACTTACTGAAAGAGTTTTAAATTGGGTATGATGAACAATATATTTTTCAGAATCTAATTTAAACGATGTTACCTAAAATATTTCGACCATCCTTTACCACCAGGCCAACTGGTCAGTGAACCGGATTGGGTTGAGTTTGGCTTATGATATAATTACAAAAGGACACGGTGGGAACTTGAAGGTTGAAACACGAGAAGGGGAGTGAGTTTATCGTTCAGCTACCAGTTGCTAAAACACCCGAATCATGAGATTGTTGTTGATCGCCACCTTATTATCGTTATCCTGTTGTAATCCTGTTTTTGCACAGCGGGAAAGCTATGGCGATGTACCCGCTTTACTCCAAAAACTTTCTGCAACCACTTCGGATACTGCACGGATTATGATAAAATGCAGGTTAGGTGAAGCATACAGGTCCAACGCCCCTGATACTTCTTTTTTATTGGCTACCGAGGCGCTGACCAAATCCAAAGAGATCAGTTTCGAAAAAGGAGAGGTCCATGCCCTGGTTCTATTATGTGTTATGTATAGGGAAAAAGGTGAGCTGCCTTATGCCCTTGAACTTGGATTGGAGGCCCTGCGAATAGCGGAGAAAGAAAAGCTTAGCTACGAACAGGTCTATGCATTGATCAGGGTGGCTGTTGTTTATATTTCAGTAAGGGATGCTGAAAAGGCGACTACTTATCTCAAAAGAGCTGATAAAGTATTAAAAGAAAATTATGATGTTTACCAGTGGGTGGTGGTTCAATATTTCTTAGGTGTTGTTTATGAACAAACCAATGATCTTGATGCGGCAGAAAAGCAAATAAAATTATATGAGCTGAAACTTCAGGAATTCCCCGATTGGTTTTTAGTAACCAGCAGGTTGAGAGCAAACATCGCAGTCAAAAGAAACCAGCTGCCGCTTGCCATCCAATATTACCGGCAAAGTTATGCGGCAGGAATTGCTGAATCTGCCAACCGGGAAACAGCTACAACATGCAATGCCATGGCAGCAGTTTTCAAAAAACTTGGACAGGTCGATTCAGCTATCTATTATGCCAAAGAAGGATTGCGGCTGGGGCAGGAGCTTGATTATCGAAATCGCATACTGGCGGCCAGTAGTTTATTGGCAGAAATATATGCAGAGAGTGATCCAAAAGAAGCTGTGAAATATTTTCAGATGGCTTCTGCGATGAAGGATAGCTTATATGGTGTGCAAAAAGTGTTGCAGTTACAATCATCAACGATGAAAGAGCAGGAACGGCAAACTGAATTGGAGGCTGCAAGACTCGCCTACCAGAATAAGATGAAACAGTGGGTAATGCTGGGCGGGATTGCTGTTGTCGTCATAGTTGCTTTGATTTTGTATCGCAATAACAGGCAAAAACACCGAACAAACAAGGTGTTGGAAAGAACGCTTACTGATCTGCGAACGACACAGTCACAACTTGTACAATCAGAAAAAATGGCCAGTCTTGGGGAATTGACCGCAGGGATTGCCCACGAAATTCAAAACCCGCTGAACTTCGTGAATAATTTTTCAGAAGTGAATGATGAATTGCTTAAAGAGTTAAGAGCTGAAGCTGAGAAAGGAAATTTAGACGAAGTAAAGGCAATCGCAAAGGATATTGAATTCAATTCTGAGAAAATAAATCATCATGGTAAACGAGCCGATTCGATCGTAAAAGGAATGCTGCAACATTCCAGAACCAGTAACGGACAAAAAGAATCAACAGATATTAATGCGCTGTGCGACGATTATTTGAGATTAGCCTATCATGGTTTAAGAGCAAAGGATAAATCATTCAATGCAACAACCAAAACTGATTTTGACAACAGCATTGGTAAAATAAATGTAGTACCACAGGATCTTGGAAGAGTTATTCTGAATTTAATCAACAATGCCTTTTATGCTGTCAATGAAAAACAGAAGCAAAGCCCCCATCCTTTAAAGGGGGGTATTGAACCCTACCAACCAATAGTGACTATCTCAACCAAAAGACTTGGCTCTCCGCCATCCGGCGGAGATGGGGGCAAACCCGGTAGCTATCGGGTCGAAATAAGGGTTGCCGACAACGGCAATGGTATCCCTCAAAAAATTCTGGATAAAATATTTCAACCTTTCTTTACCACCAAGCCAACAGGACAAGGAACCGGATTAGGATTGAGTTTGGCCTATGATCTAATTACAAAAGGACATGGCGGGAAATTGAAAGTAGAAACAAAGGAAGGAGAAGGAAGCGGGTTCATTATTCAATTGCCTGCTAACTAAAGCGAAAGCATGAGATCATTTTTGAAAATATTTTTAGCGTCACTTTTGCTGCCGGTATTGTCAAGTGCCCAGCAAAATATGAACGATAGTTTGCGAAGCATATTTTTCGGGTCAACCAACGATTCAATTCGCTATGAATCCGCGATTCTTCTTTATGATCACTTTGAAGAACTAAATCGTGACAGCGCTTTTTTTTATGGCGATCAATCAGTATTGATTAGCAGAAAGAACAACAAGAAGCTCAACGAAGCATATTCACTCAGCCGTCGGGCATACCAGGAAGTAAATATGGGTCATTTTGCTGAGGCGCTGCACAGCCTGCTGGATGCTTTTGCTATCAGTGAAAATAGAGCGAATGAAAAATCTTATTGGATGGTTCATCCGCTCCGGCAGGAGTCGCAAAAGAGATTATATGCACTTTCCTGTACTCACCATATTTATGGTATACTCATGCGGGAGACACGAAATATGGAGCAGCAAGTAATTCATTTTAAAGAAGCTAAACGAATTGCTGTTGAGATTAACAGCCCTGCCCGTTCTTTGCTCGGGAGTCTTAATCTCGGCAGAATTTATCTGGAAAACAATAAGCTCGATTCTGCTTTGATCTTTGAAAATGAAGCCGAGGAAATTGCCAGGAAGTCCGGCCGTGAAAAATATTTGTCCGGTATCCTTCTTTTTAAGGCAACGATTTATATGAACAAAGGGGATACAACAAAAGCTCTCAGCCTGCTATATGAAGGTATAAAATCGGGAATGGCGCAAAATAATCTTGATGGATTGGTGCGGGGCTACAGAGAACTATCTCGCTATTACATAAACAAAAACAACAAAGATTCCGGTCTTTATTATGCGATCCACCAGCTAAATGTTTCGAAAGCGATGGGAGGCGTTTCAGCACTTGGATATCATATCGGTGTTGCGTATGAAAATCTCTATCTTGTTTACCAACTCAGCGGCCAGGTTGACAGTGCATATAAATATCTGGCACTGACTCAAAAGACCAACGACAGTATCAATCGATCAAAGATTGAAAGCCTGGCGGAATTTCAAAAACTTACTCTTAACGAGCAGCAGCGGTTGCAAAATGCCGAAAAAGAAAGAATCGCCTATCAGAATAAGGTCAGAACTTATTTTATGCTCGCCGGTATTGGTGTATTATTACTGCTTGCAATCATATTTTACAGGAACAACAGACAAAAACATAAAGCCAAAATAAAAATTGAAAAGGCTTATGATGATCTGAAGGCGACACAGCAGCAATTGATCCAATCAGAAAAAATGGCTTCACTTGGAGAGCTCACTGCAGGAATTGCACACGAGATTCAAAATCCGTTGAACTTTGTGAATAACTTTTCTGAAATAAATAAAGAGCTGGTAGATGAACTACAACAGGAATTAAAATCAGGAAAAGTTGATGATGCAATTGCTATCTCAAACGATATAAAAGAGAACGAACAAAAAATAAATCATCATGGCAAAAGAGCCGACGCAATAGTAAAAGGGATGCTGCAACATTCAAGAACAAGCAGCGGGCAAAAAGAACCGACAGACATCAATGCATTGGCAGAGGAATATTTGAGATTAGCCTATCATGGTTTAAGAGCAAAGGATAAATCGTTTAACGTAACAACGAATACAAGGCTTGATGAAACGATCGGTAAGGTCAATGTCATTCCGCAAGATATCGGACGAGTGCTTTTCAATTTGATCAACAATGCATTTTATGCAGTGAATGAAA
>DASVAM010000525.1:0-3728 GCA_036376375.1 Chitinophagaceae bacterium | reverse complement strand
GCAGCTCGTTTAAACATGATGATGAAATAATAGTGGAGGCAGAGGAAGAAATAATGTGGGTTACGAGCAGCCTGGTGCATAATGAATCCTTTGATCTGATGGGCAGGAACAAGAAGCATATCAGGGACTTCATAACGGCTTTTGAAAAAGTAAGAGCAACTGTGCCAAGACCTGAGTGGGCAGAAGCGATCGAAGAATTAAGACAACAAACCGTGCAAACGGCAACAGAAGGGACAAAAGAAGCAGAGGAAATAAATAAGGTGATGAATCTTTCCGGATCCAATTTGTATGTGACCTATGGCATCATCGCAATAAATGTTATTGTATTTGTTTTAATGGCAATTGACGGGGCGGAAATTTTTAAGGTAACAAATGGTCTTGTGCATATAAAATGGGGAAGTAATGAAACTGGTCTTACTCTTTCGGGGGAGTGGTGGAGGTTGATCAGCAGCGTTTTTATCCATTTTGGTATTATTCACCTTGCAATGAATTTATATGCACTCTATATGGCTGGAGTATATTTAGAACCAATGTTGGGAAAGGCAAAATATATTGCAGCTTATGTCTGCACAGGGATAATTGCTGGCATTGTTAGCCTATGGTGGCATAAGGACGGAGTCAATGGCGCCGGTGCATCTGGAGCCATTTTTGGTTTATATGGAGTTTTTCTTGCATTACTTTTTACAAACCTCATACCTAAACAAGTAAGGTCGGCTCTTTTACAAAGCATTGGAATTTTTGTTGTTTTTAATATTTTTTATGGAATGAAATCTGGAATAGATAATGCCGCTCATATTGGCGGCTTGTTAAGCGGAATGGTGATTGGGTTTATTTTTTATTTAGAATTGTCAGGAAAATTAAGCATCAGGAGGTCTTTGGCTGCAGTGTTAATTACGATCTTGACGATTGCGGGCACATGGTATTTTTTAACTAATTATAAAAGCGATGCCGTTAGGATTGGGCAAATACAAAAAGAGTTTTTTGTTTTGCAGGATTCCGCGATGAGCTCATTAATAAAAAGCGAAAAGCTAAGTGTTGTGGAACGAAAGGAAGAATTATTAAATGTGACCTTACCAATCTGGAAAAAGAATCTTGAGAATTTAAATGAGCTGGAATCATTGAGTATAAGCGAACCAAAGAGAGCGGAACAACAAAGGTTAAAAAAATATGTTCAATTAAGAATTGAGCAAACCGAACTATTTATAAAAGCCCTGGATGCACCACCGGGAACTTATGACAATGAAATTGAAGTAAACGGGAAAAAAATTAACGAGGCCGTGAAAAGAAATGATTAATAAATAAATTATAAGAACAATTTTGCTTTTTCAAGATCTTCGGGTGTATCGATAGCAATATTGTTATAGTCGGTTTCAGCCATTTTTATTTTAATGCCGTTCTCCAAATAACGAAGCTGCTCCAATTTTTCAATTTTTTCTAATGAGGACTGTGGCCATTTGGTAAAATTCATCAACACGTCTTTTTTATATGCATACACCCCGACATGTAAATAATATTCATTCTTCGCTTGTTCATCTCTTTGATAAGGGATAACGCTTCTGCTAAAATAAAGCGCATAGCCCGAACTGTCTGTTACAACTTTTACATTGTTGGGGTTGCCCGCTTCTTCCCTTGAGATCTTTCTCATCAGCGAAGCAACCTGGACAGCGGGGTCATCAAAAAGACGAACTAGTTTTTCCAGTGGTTCCTTTTTTATAAAAGGCTCATCTCCCTGCACATTTACAATGACATCAACATTCCCGTCTGAAGCCTCACGGGTAGAAATTTCGGTAACCGCTTCAGCAATTCTGTCGCTTCCGCTTTCGTGTTCTTTTTTGCTCATCATCACTTTACCGCCATTCTCTTTTATTTCTTTGTAGATAATGTCGCTGTCCGTTACTACAAAAACATCGTTGAACAAACCCGTTGCCGCTGTATTATCATATACATGCCGAATGACCGGTTTATTTCCCAACATTTGCATCAGTTTACCAGGAAAACGGGTGGCTGCATAGCGGGCGGGAATGAAGGCGATTATTTTCACAAAACAAGATTACTGATTATTTATTATTAATTATTGAGGGGTGCATGTTTAATAATCAGTAATTAATTATCCAACTTCTGAAAGGGTTTTTTTAATAAAGCAATAATATCTTCGTCTTTCTCATTGGGATAATAGCGATCAAGGCCATAATGAATTTCTTTCGGATCGAGTGTTTTAAAAGTGCCAAACATTCTATCCCAGATAGAGAACACGCCTCCGTAATTACTGTCAGTATAAGGCTGTTTCCAATGATGATGGACTTTATGCATATTCGGAGAAACTAAAATATAGCTGATGATCTTATCTGCCCTTTTGTTCAAAGAAATATTTGCATGCGTAAAAGCCGTGGCCAATACTAATAATGTTTGATAGATCATAACGGAATACATAGGTGCTCCTGACACAAAGATCAACAAAAGAAAAAAGATCCCCCTGAAAATGCTATCACCCGGGTGATGTCTCAGGCCCGTGGTGACGTCTACAGCGTTGTCGGAATGATGAATCAGATGAAACCCCCATAAGGGTCTTACTTTATGCATGACCCAATGGACCAGCCAGCTGCTAAAATCCAACGCCAGAACACCAATAATGATCGTAAAGAGGGTGTTTGCATTTGTCCAATAGATTATACCAAATGAAGTTTCCCGGCACCAATCAGATAACATTACAATCAAAACTGCAATGGCTGTATGGATGACAAGATGTATAGCGGTGAAAACCAGGTTGACCCCGGCATGACGGTACTTGCTTTTTTTGTATTGTAATTGAAATAAGGGAATGGCGCCTTCAATTATCCAGAAGATCATAAGACCACCTACAAGAAAGATCATTCGCTGAACAGGATGATTCTCCAGGGTCCCGAAATAGTTCTGTATGTCACTCCACATGATAAGGCTTCTTTGCTGAAAAGTTACGAATAGAAAATGTATATCTCATGAACCCTGTTCGTTTTCCCATTGAATTAATATTTCAAAAGCTCTTTCCGCCTGTTGCTCAGGCACCATTAATTTTATGCCGCCGAAAATAGGCGAAAGAAAAGGCGCCGTCGTCATCGTGTTTTCGTCTTTAAGATGACAAACGATGTCCTCCTCCTTTAAACGGCCCATTAAGATATGAGCAGAAATATAATCATCAAATTCTTTTACGGCCACAAACTTCATTCTATAAAAGTAAAAAAGTCCCGCCGAAGACGGGACTAAAGTCAATTCCTATTTTAAAATTATTGGTTCAACATTAGCGGCATTACCAGCATCATCAGCTCCTCATTATCTTCCTGCTCAGTGGGTTTTATGATCCCTGCTTTGGTGGGAGTCGAAAGTTCAATTTTAATTTCATCACTATCTGCAGCGCCAAGCATTTCGATTAAAAACTTTGCATTGAAAGCTATGGCGAGATCTTCGCCGTCATAACGGCATTTCATTCTTTCGTCGCCCTCAAAACTAAAATCAACGTCCTGTGCGGTCAATTCAAGTTCACTGCCGGCGATGGTAAGCACCACCTGGTTAGTGCTTTTGTTACTGAAAATAACAACACGGCGCAATGCTCCCTGGAAATCATTTTTGTTGACCACCAGCTTGTACGGATTGTCCGTTGGGATCACTACTTTATAATCCGGGAAACGGGCATCGATCAGCCGGCAGCTCATTTGTGTGGTACCATGCTTTACGAAAAAATGATTGCTGTTGTA
>DASVAM010000516.1:0-3219 GCA_036376375.1 Chitinophagaceae bacterium | reverse complement strand
ACAATTTTTTTAATCATCCGTTGGATTGCTGTCTTTAGTTTAAAACTAAAGACAACGAAAAGAAGACGGGAAAAATTTAAATCAAATGGCAGACGTAAAAGCATTAGCAGAAGGCCTTGTAGCCTTAACAGTAAAAGAAGTTCAGGAATTAGCTGACTTCTTAAAATCAGAATACGGAATTGAACCAGCTGCTGCAGCAGTAGTTGTTAGCGGTGGTGGTGATGGCGGTGGCGCAGCTGCAGCGGAAGAAAAAACTGCATTCAATGTGGTATTGAAGAGCGGTGGTGCATCTAAACTTAATGTAGTGAAGATCGTTAAAGATCTTACTGGTTTAGGTTTGAAAGAAGCTAAAGACTTAGTTGATGGTGCTCCCAAGAACATCAAAGAAGGAGTTTCTAAAGCTGAAGCCGAAGAAATTGCAAACAAGCTGAAAGAAGCTGGCGCAGATGTGGAAATTGCTTAATTCCTTATTGATTAATATTTGTGAACCCTTTGCATTGCGAAGGGTTTTTTATTTAAGTTGGATAAATAAACCGACTCTGTGTTTGCACTATCAATGTTACAGCCTAACCTTCGTCTCCATTTTATAGCAATATGATAAAGCAATTAAATACCTTTCAAGTTGAATCATGAATGCATTATTTGTCGTTTTTACTTTTCTCATTTCGTTTGGCAGGATATCAGCACAGACCGCAATAACAGTGAAAGTAATTAATGCGAAAAAAGATCCTATTCCATATTGTTCGGTTACATGGAGTAAAACAAAAGGATTGGTTACAAACGATTCAGGAATTGTGATTATTGAAAGAAGAAATGAAATAATAGATTCAATTGCGATCAGCACAGTCGGCTATTGTTCGGCAAAAATTTCAATAAATGATATTTTCCAAAGTTTTCATACAATAATATTAAAGGAATCAGAAATTATTCTTCCTGAAATAGTGATAGTAAAAAGAGATAAAGATTTGGAATTGGGCTGTTTGGCCAAAAAAGAAGGTTACTCTTTTTTAACTAACATAGGTTCAAATTCTTATTTGGAGGCTGGTTATTTGGTAAAAGATTATCCAAATTATTCCATACTCAACGCAGTCTCAGTTTTCATAGCGAAGAAATCTGAATCCAGAATACCTTTTCGAGTTCGATTTTATAAAAATGAAAATGGAATTCCTGGAAATGATTTAATAAATGCAAATATTATTGTCCATTCTTATGAAACCGGCAGATGGTGCCCTATAGTCCTTGACACTTTGAACTTGCAATTACCGAACGAAGGTTTTTTTATTTCAATAGAATGGTTAATAACAACTAATCTCAAAGATGCCAAGCTGTGCATCGGGCAAACTGATGACATACGAGAAGGAAATACGGTGTTACGTTCCGGGAATAGCGGTTGGAAAAAATTTCATCCTCCTTCTCCTATTAATAAAAATCCAACAAACATAATGGTTAGGGCTCAACTTAAAACCATGTAATACGAATAAAAGTCATTATATTATTCCACAAATTTGCAAGACAGAATTTGCACGGATGACTTGTGTCAACAGGTCTTTACTTCATTTTTAACTGAGCATAATAGGGGTGCTCAGGATTTACTATTAACTCTTGCCTTAGAGGGTGAATTAAAACATCCATTTCTTCCATCGGAATAGAACCAAGTAAAGGCTCCGAATCGCCTTTTAATACAAAGGCATTGCAAGTAGCTGTTCGGTTCTTGAATTTGACAATGATCGGTCCCACGACGTCATATTCTTCTATGCTTCCATTTGCTAAGATTGCTTTTCTTTTTTCAATAAATGGCAGTGACAACTGTTCCTGGATTGTTTCATTTATGCTCATCATATATGCACCGGTATCAACAAGCATGCTGACGGTCATGTGTTTCACTTCGTCCTTGTCTAATTTATTTCTTCTTACAAGCGCAAGGTCATCGGCATTTATCAATTCTATATCTGCATGTACAACTCCCATAATATTTATTTAGTAAAATTAATTAATCTTATTGTAAGGTTAAATAGGGGGCAATTTTCTTATAAGTCTCCTCCGTCACTGCCATCACCTTCTTAACGTCTTCTATTTTAGAAAATGCTCCATGCTCATTTCGATAAGCAACGATTGGATTGGCGAGATTGAATTTGATATAAGGATGAGCTTTCAATTCATCAATAGTTGCCGTATTGATATTTATCTTGTTCACTGAAACATTTTCAAGTTTGAGGTATAGTTTTATTTTTTGAAAAGTGGAATCAGCTAACCCATAAGTTTCTCCAACCTGTTCTACGGAATAAAAGCCGCCGAGCTTTTCTCTGAAGTTTACAATTCGTAAAGCAAGCTTGCTTCCAATTCCCGGCAGAGAAATAAATGCTGATGTATCAGCAGTATTTACATCAATGCTCAAATACCGGGCAGTATAAGTTTTTGCCGGCTGTGTTTTATCTTTTGAATTTGACGAGACGGTTTTGTCAATGATTTTTGGTGATGTCGATTCAATTATTATGAAAGGCTTCAATCTTTGATATTCTTCATCCCGAATGCCATATATCTTTTGAAGATCTTCCGATTTATAAAAATGCCCGCCCTTGCTTAAATAGTTTTGAATGGTTTGAATAGTTTTTTCTCTCAGCCCCAATCTTTTCCATTCAGAAATTGAAATGGTGTTAGGATCAAAAGAAAACAATTCTCCTTTTGGCAAATTGCTTTCATAGCTGCTTTTTGTTTTGTCGAATTGATAGGCAAATGTCCTTTCGTCATCATTTTTTGGATAATGCTCCCGGGAGGAGTCCGGAACTTTTATTTCCAGCTTTTTGACGGCTGCCATCCACGCGGTATCCATTTGAAAAGGTTGTCGTCGTGCAGATCTTGAAACAATGTCGGGTAAAAAAAGAGTAAAGAGAATAAGGCCGGCAACTAAGATGATCCCAACTCTTTCTTTCCGGGTAAAACTCAGATAATCCCTTGCAAATTCAGTCCATTTCACGCTGATACATTTCCATCAAAATAGATAGAGAAAAGACACTGGAAATGATTGTTTTCGTTGATTCCGGCGGGATTTTTGTTGGCAAACTTTTCTTGGTCAATAAGTTTAAATCCTTACCTTTGCCATCCTTTTTATTTAGCGCTAATATTTTGACGGCCCAAATCATGATTAAATAGCTGATTTTCACGGGATTTTCTTTCGAATTAGAAAATACCTGACTGTGATTTGTGTCTTCGTCAAAAACT
>DASVAM010000511.1:0-4340 GCA_036376375.1 Chitinophagaceae bacterium | reverse complement strand
TTTGAGAAACAGTTCGCATAAAATGTTTGATAAAGTCCGGCTAAAATCGCTTTATTAAACAAAGTTTTTCACTACTTTCGTCCAATGTGTCACAAGGACACAGCTTTAAAGCCAACGACCAGTTAGTTTTACTTTGAAAGCCCTTAAAGATTGATTATCTGCTTGCCTGACTAATTTATGAGAATACAGTTTTACTTACGGTTCAAGACAACTTTTGGCCAATCATTATGGATCAGTGATAATGGCGAGTTGGGCGCCGACCTTATTAAAGGCGCTATTCCCATGACTTATTTAAACGATGAATTTTGGGCAGCCGAAATAAAGATCGATAAAGAAACGGCTTCTTCATTTCATTATAAATATATCCTTCGCCACGAAGATGGTGAGATCGTCCCCGAGTTCGGCAAGGATCGTCGGCTTGAAGTGCCAGAGCAAGGTATAAAAGAAATACAACTGATCGACACGTGGAATCATGCCGGTGAATTTGAAAATGCTTTTTATTCAACTCCATTTACAGATATTTTATTAAAAAAGCCAGCTTCAAAAGCGTCAGCAACATCAAAAAAGAAGTGTACTCATATTTTTAAGGTCAAAGCTCCTTTGCTTAAAAACAATGAATGTGTTTGCATGGGTGGCAGCGGTAAAGCAATGGGTGAGTGGCAGATGATCGAACCAACTATTTTAAGAAAGGAGGGCAATTGGTGGATCTGCAAATTGGATCTTTCGGAAGAAGTATTTCCCCTGGCATATAAATATGGTGTTTATAATAAGAAAGATAAACGGTTTATCCATTTTGAAACAGGTGACAATAGAGTTGTATTTGCGGAGCCGGAAAAAAAGAGATTAACTACTCTGCACGATGGATTTATTCATTTACCAAACAATACATGGAAAGGAGCTGGTGTAGCAATCCCCGTATTTAGTTTACGAAGTAAAAAAAGTTTTGGAGTAGGGGAGTTCGCTGATTTGAAACTGCTGGCTGATTGGGCAAAAAGAACCGGTCTTCGACTTATACAGATATTACCGGTTAATGATACGATCGCTAATCATACGTGGTCCGACTCCTACCCATATGCTGCTATATCTGCATTCGCATTACACCCGCTTTATATCAATCTTGAAAAAGTGGCCGGTAAATCGAATGCCTCCGCAATCAAAGCGCTTGCTGAAAAACAACATGAGCTCAATAATTTGCCTTATGTTGATTATGTTGAAGTGGTAAAGACCAAGTTGGACACGTTGAAAGAAATATTTAATACCACGGGTGATGATTTTTTTGAAACCAGGGAATACAAAGAATTTTATTCTGCAAATAAATACTGGCTGATGCCCTATGGAGCTTTTTGCTATTTGCGTGACAAGTATGAAACTTCTGATTTCAGCAAATGGGAAAATTTTTCCGTGTATAACAAAAAAGAAATCGAAAGACTTTCGACAAAGAGTTCCAGGGTGCGCGGGGAAATTTCATTTCATTATTTCGTGCAGTTTCATTTGCATCAACAATTAAAAGAAGCAGTGGATTATTGCCATAAGAAAGGAATTGTCTTCAAAGGTGATATCCCGATCGGTGTTTATCGTTACGGATGTGATACATGGGTCGATCCCAAACTTTACAACCTGGATTTCCAGGCCGGGGCACCGCCGGATGATTTTGCAGTAAAAGGACAGAACTGGGGATTCCCGACTTACAACTGGAAAAAAATGCAGGAAGATCATTTTGAATGGTGGCGAAACCGGTTTGAACAAATGAGTAATTATTTCGACGCTTTCAGAATAGATCACATCCTTGGATTCTTCAGGATATGGAGCATACCGATCGATGCAGTGGAAGGGATTATGGGACATTTTGTGCCGGCGATTCCTGTCCATCTGAATGAATTTGGTGAAAAAGGAATGTGGTTCGATCATGATCGTCTTTGCAAACCCTATATCAACGATGCGGTATTGGAGGAAATATTTGGCGCTTACTCGTCAAAAGTTAAGGCTGATCTTCTTATAAGAAAAGAACATGGGTTGTATGATCTGAAACCATCCTATAATACTCAAAGAAAAGTGGAAGCCTATGTATCCACACTCGAAAAGAACGATGACAATGAAAGATTGAAGGCTGGTCTATTTGATGTTATTTCAAATGTAATATTATTTGAGGAACAGGGATCAGAAAGTAAACTGTATCATTTCCGGATTGGCGCTGATAAAACAATTTCTTTCCGGTATCTTGATGACGAACAGAAGCGGAAATTATATGAATTGTACGATAATTATTTCTTCAGGCGACAGGATGATTTCTGGATGAAAGAAGCCATGCATAAACTTCCATATCTGAAACGTGCAACGAACATGCTTATTTGCGGTGAGGACCTTGGCATGGTACCGCATTGTGTGCCAGACGTAATGGAACAGTTGGGAATTCTTAGCCTGGAAATTCAACGGATGCCCAAGAAATCGGGCGCAGAATTTTTTTATCCGGATGAAGCGCCCTATTTATCAGTGATCACTCCTTCAACGCATGATATGAGCACTGTCCGGGGCTGGTGGGAGGAAGACAGGACAAGAATTACTTCATTCTACCATCATGCGCTTGGGCATTATGGCGAACCTCCGGTTTATTGCGAACCCTGGGTGAATCGTGCCATCATTATTCAGCATTTACATTCTCCCGCAATGTGGAGCATTTTTCAACTACAGGATATTCTTGGTATGAGTGAAAAATTGCGCCGGGTAGATCCAAACGAAGAAAGAATAAATGTTCCGGCCGATCCGAATAATAAATGGAAATACAGGATGCATTTATTGCTGGAGGACCTCGTTAATGAAACTGAGTTTAATGAGGAACTCGTCGATTATATTAAGTCCGCAGGAAGATGATTTATCAATGAAATAATATTCAATCCTCAATTTTCAATGATCATCTATGAAGATCTTATCAATTGAGCAGTGAGCATTGTTAGTTGAGCATTGAACATTATTCTCGTTTTGGCATATTAGCATCATGAAAATAAATTACTACAAATTCAATCTTCCTTTTCGTTACCCCTTTACCATCTCCCGTGGCACAAAAACTCATCAACCAACTTTGATAGTGGAGCTGGAGCATTTCGGAATCAAAGGATATGGAGAAGCACCGTCGATAAAATATTATGATATTACTGTTGAGCAAATGATCGAAGAGCTCCAAAAGAAAAAACCTTTTGTTGAAAAATTTGCATTTACTGAGCCTGAACGATACTGGCATTACCTGCATCATCTTATGCCAGACAATCCATTTCTTGTGTGTGCACTGGATATTGCCGCCTGGGATCTTTATGGTAAAATGAAGAGAAAGCCGCTTTATGAACTCTGGAATTTAGATATTTCTAAAAACCCAATTACCGATTATACAATTGGAATTGACACGATCGATAAAATGGTGGAGAAAATGAAAGAAAAGCCATGGCCGATCTATAAAGTGAAGGTGGGTGCGGAGAACGATATTGAAATGGTAAAAGCATTGAGGCAGCATACAGATTCAATTCTTCGGGTTGATGCAAATGCCGGTTGGACGACAGAGGAAGCGCTGCAAAAAATTCCTTTGCTGAAAGAATTAGGAGTGGAGTTAGTGGAGCAGCCCTTAGCCCGGGATAATTGGGAAGGAATGAAAATTCTTTATGAAAGGTCCCCATTACCATTATTTGCTGATGAAAGCTGTGCCCTGGAGAATGAAGTGGAGAAATGTCATGGCTTTTTTCATGGCATCAATATAAAACTGACAAAATGCAGCGGCGTCACACCGGCAAGAAGGATGATAAAAAAAGCAAGAGAACTTGGCATGCAGGTAATGATCGGTTGTATGAATGAAACGACAATTGGTACAGCAGCCATTGCACATTTATTGCCATTGCTGGATCAGGTAGATATGGATGGGCCATTGTTGTTAGCTGAAGACGTTGGCACAGGAATTTCTTATGACAACGGAAGGATCATTTATTCCGGTAAGGCGGGCCTTGGAGTAACTTTTAATAACTGATAAATTCGATCTCCTGAAATAATTTTACGAAGGCTAAAGCGTTATACCCCTGGCAAATTGTTTTTTGCCTTAGAATCCAATCCTTATTATGAAAAACGCCAAATGCCTGCTGGCAGTCATCTCCTGCCTGTCATTTTTTAGCATCCGTTCATTTTCACAAGATGAGAGCAAAGGGATTTATATTGGCCTATTTGTCGGCAAAATGAACTACCAGGGCGATCTGAACCCAAACAGCTTCACTTTCGCCCGCTCAAAATTCACCACAGCAGTTACAGTCCGTCAGTCTCTGAACAGGTGGATATCATTAAAAGGGGGTTTTGCAATAGGAAGCATT
>DASVAM010000510.1:0-2823 GCA_036376375.1 Chitinophagaceae bacterium | reverse complement strand
TCGGGAGATATAATACTTAAACTTGTTAATGCAGGTAAACAACAAAAACAGGCAAAAGTTGATTTAACCAGGTTTGGAAAATTCAAACCCGATGCTGAAAAGACAGAATTAAGCGGCAGCGCTGATGCTGCTAATTCTTTTCAAAAGCCACAAACGGTTATCCCGGAAAAATCGTTAATAGAAGTGAGTAAGAATTTTACTTATACACTGACCCCCATGTCATTGTCGGTAATCAGAATTAAAACATTATAAAAAGGAAAGGGAATAAAATAATTAATACTATATAAAACAGGTTATAATGAAGAAGCTAATATTCATCTTGACATCTTTTCTTTTTTTTGGTTATACCAGTGTCAATATAACAAGTCATGTTGTGGATGACCGGACATTGAAAAATGCTTATAAAGATGCATTTCTGATCGGCACAGCTGTCAACCCGGGAATAACTTCAGGAAGAGACAAAGCTACCCATGATATCGTCGTAAAACATTTTAATTCCATAACGGTTGAAAATGTAATGAAAGCTGCATTGATTAATCCGAATCCGGGGGTTTACAACTGGGGACCTGCTGATGAATTTGTTGCCTTTGGCGAAAAAAATAAAATGTTCATCATTGGTCACACCCTTGTCTGGCATAATCAATGCCCTGAATGGTTTTTTACGAACGCCTCCGGGAAACCGAATACAAAAGAAGAGCAGATAGAAAGACTTAGAAGTCATATTGAAGCGGTTGCCGGCAAGTATAAAGGCCGTGTACATGCCTGGGATGTCGTAAATGAAGTGATTGGTGAAGATGGGAACTATCGCCCTACTACCTGGGTGAATGCTTTTGGCAATGGTGATACGCTGGTGAAGTATGCTTTTAAATTTGCAGCGCAATATGCTCCGAATACTGAATTATACTATAACGATTTTAATGAATGGCGTCCGGCAAAAAGAGATGGAATCATACGCATGGTGAAGATGTTGCAAAAAGAAGGGATACGCATTGACGGTATCGGCATGCAATGTCATTGGGGATTGAATTATCCAAAAGCAAAATATATTGAAGACGCCATCGACGCTTATGCTGCCTGCGGTGTAAAAGTAATGATAACGGAACTGGATGTTGATGTGCTTCCATTGACGAAAGAAGGACAGATTATCGGCCAAGGCATGTCTGACCGGCAATTTCAATTAGAAGAGTTCAAAGAATTCTTTGATCCCTACTCCAAAGGGTTGCCGGATAGTATGCAAACTGTACTGGCAAACCGGTATGCTGAATTGTTTTCAATTTTCTATAAAAAGAGAGATAAAATTGACAGGGTTACACTCTGGGGTGTACATGATGGGATGAGTTGGAAAAACGGATATCCGATACCCAACAGAACAAATTATCCTTTGTTGTGGGACAGGCAGCGACAACCCAAACCCGCATTGAATGCAGTGACGGACATTCCATTTAAAAAGTGACGATTACCGAAATCTGTATTTAACTTAAAAACCGGAAGGGATAATATATAATCAAAAGGAAAAATGATAAAAAAGATCTTAGTATGTTTTACAATGCTCGCCTGCCAGGAAGTATTGGCACAGGCGCATAACCCGGTCATCTTTGCTGATGTTCCCGATCAGTCGATGATCCGTGTGGGAAATACTTATTACATGAGCAGTACGACCATGCACATGAGCCCGGGTTTACCGATCATGTCATCAAAAGATCTTATTAACTGGAAGCTGGTAAGCTATTGTTATGATACCCTTGTCAGCAATGACGATATGAATCTTGAAAATGGCAAAAGTACCTACGGAAGAGGCTCATGGGCAAGCAGTATTCGTTATCACAACGGCACTTATTACGTTTCTACTTTTGCTGCCACCAGCGGAAAAACGCATATCTATACAACAAAGAACATTGAAAAAGGCGGGTGGAAAGCCATTTCATTTAGCCCGTCGTTACACGATCATTCATTGATCTTTGACAATGATGGAAAAACATACATGATCTACGGAAATAAAAAATTGACACTTGTCGAATTGAAAGATGATCTAACCGGTATCAAAGAAGGTGGCATAAACCAGGTGATCATAGAAGATGCGACTGCCGCCACTCAAAGTATTGGCGCAAGCGGACTCGGCGAAGGTTCACAGCTATTCAAAGTGAATGGGAAATACTACCTGTTCAATATTACATGGCCAAGAGGTGGAATGAGAACAGTCGTTATACATCGTGCGGATAAACTTACCGGCCCATGGGAAAGTAAACTGGCATTACAGGATCTCGGTGTCGCACAGGGAGGTTTGATCGATATGCCGGATGGAACATGGTATGCTTATTTGTTTCGCGACTTTGGAGCGGTGGGGCGCATACCCTATCTCGTTCCGGTTAAGTGGCAAGACGGGTGGCCGGTGTTAGGAGCAAATGGGAAGGTACCTGAATCATTAAATCTTCCTGCAAATAAAAGCCTGATCCCGGGAATTGTAACGTCAGATGAATTCAATCGAAAGAAAAGTCAGGCAGCATTGCCATTGGTTTGGCAGTGGAATCATAATCCTGATAACAAATATTGGTCGCTGAATGCAAGAAAAGGTTATCTCCGCATTACCACAAGCAGGACAGACACATCCATATTACACGCAAAAAACATGCTCACACAAAGAACGATTGGTCCTACATGTACGGGAGTTATTTCCATGGATGTTTCGGGTATGAAAGATGGTGATTTTGCAGGATTATGCCTTTTACAAAAAAATTATGGCGTCGTTGGTGTAAGAATAACCGGAAACGAAAGATCGGTTGTAATGATAAATGCAACAGGTGGCAAGCCCGTAGAAGCAGCTGC
>DASVAM010000310.1:0-4524 GCA_036376375.1 Chitinophagaceae bacterium | reverse complement strand
GGATATAACAAAAGGGGCAGGAGTCGACACTGACGTTTGGTGTACAGGAGTCAGTATTGTTGATATTAATTGTGACGGGTACGATGATATTTATGTTTGTGTTTATGGAAAAAATCTATTAAGAAGGGCAAAGAACCTTTTATTTATCAACCAGCAGGATCTCACTTTTAAAGAAGAGGCGGAAAACTATGGCCTTGCAGATACAAGCTATTCTACGCAGGCTGTATTTTTTGATTATGACAAGGATGGTGATCTGGACATGTATCTTGCCAATTATTTATTAAACTCCGGCAATGCAAATAATATTGTACCCCGCAATAGAACAGGAGATTCACCTGCTAATGATAAGCTATACAGGAATGACGGAGGTAGTGTAAATGGCGGGCGCCCGTTTTTTTCTGACGCTTCGGCAACGGCCGGGATTAACGATGATGGTTTAGGTCTTGGCGTTTCAGTTAGCGATTTTAACAATGATGGATGGCCGGATATCTATGTAGCAAATGATTTTATTTCAAATGATGTTTTGTGGCTGAATAATCGTAACGGAACATTTACAAATTGTATTGACAAGGCATTCCGGCATCAGAGTTATTCAAGTATGGGGGCTGATGCTGCCGATATCAATAATGATGCTTTGCCGGATATTCTTACGCTTGATATGCTTCCGGAATACAATGAAAGGAAAAAAACTTCTTACTCATTTATGAATTATGACCGATACCAGGCTGAACGTAACATGGGCTATGAGCCGCAGTTTATGCGAAATATGCTTCAGCTAAATATGGGTAACAGTCTGAACGGAGATACAATGATTCCTTTTTTCAGCGAAATTGGTCAACTGAGCGGTATAGAAGCAACCGATTGGAGTTGGAGTGTGTTGTTAGCCGATTTTGATAATGATGAATGGAAGGATATTCATATAACCAACGGTGTTGGCAGGGATTTTATTAACGGAGATTTTCTGGAATTTAGTAATAATGTATTCAATAATACAACGAGCGAGGATGAACAAAAAAAAATGATCAGAAAAAAACTGGCGTCATTAAAACATATTAATCTCCCGAATTACCTGTACATAAATAAACACGATCTCACTTTTTCTGATGAATCAGAAAACGCAGGAGTAAACGAACTTTCCATGTCAAACGGTGCTGCCTATGCCGACCTGGATAATGACGGCGATCTCGATCTTGTGGTTAATAATATCAATAAGAACGCTTTTGTTTTTATTAATAATACCTGCAAAAAAAACAGTCCATCGTCTTCTCATTATATTTCCATTCAGTTGCAAGGCGATAGCCTGAATAAACAAGGATTCGGTACAAAGATTTTTGCTTTTAACAATGGCAGTGTGCAAATGCAGGAGCAATATCCGGTCAGAGGATATTGTTCGTCTGTCGATCAAAAAATAATTTTCGGGTTAGGAAAAAATGACCATGTGGATTCGCTGGTGATTATATGGCCGGGAAATGAAAAGCAGGTATTAAGGAATGTAAAAGCTGATACAACGCTGGCACTTTCGTTGCAAAATTCGTTAATCACGCTGCCCGAAGTAACCGTTAAGCAGGCCTCATTTTTTTCAGATATATCTTCCTCGTCCAATATTTTGTACCAACACCAGGAAACCAGTTATAATGACTTTGCCGTTCAGCGATTACTCCCGCAGAAGTATTCTCAATTAGGGCCGTTTATAACTACCGGTGACATAAATATTGATGGGCACACTGATTTTTTTATTGGTGGCGGATCCAATCACTCCGGAGAAATTTTTATGCAAAAACGCGGCGGGTCGTTTGTTTCAAAAAAACTAAGTGACAGTATAAAATTTCAGGAAGATATGGATTGCATTTTTTTTGATGCGGATAAAGATGGAGATGCGGATCTGCTGGTGACATGTGGTGATGTCCAATTTGGGGAGAGTTCGATTGATTATAAACCAAGACTGTATGTTAATGATGGAAAAGGTGGGTTCAATTTACGATCTGATGCCATACCTGACTCAGTAAGGACAATTGCAGGATGTGTAAGTGCCGGAGATTATGATCACGACGGGGACCCTGATTTATTTATTGGTGGGCGCGTTTCTCTTAGATACCCATTATCACCGCGAAGTTTTATACTGCAGAATAACCAGGGAGTATTTTCAGATGTGACGGCAAGTTCTTGCCCTCCTTTACAAAAGCCTGGAATGATTACTTCTTCTGCCTGGGTTGACTTTGACAACGATGGGCAAACGGATCTTATTATTGCAGGTGAATGGATGCCCATTAGATTTTTTAAGAATGAACGGGGCCAATTAAATGAAGTCACAGAATCCACCGGCCTCACGCAAATGAACGGAATGTGGAGAAGTCTGCTTGCAACAGATATTGATGGTGATGGCGACATTGATATCGCAGCCGGCAACCTTGGTCTGAATTGCTCTTATCGGGTAAGTTCTACCGAACCGATGCAGCTATTTGCCACAGATATCGACGGGAATGGAAGTATAGATCCGGTTTTATTTTATTACATAAAAGGAAATGATGGAAAAAAGCATTTGTTTCCTGCTATCAGCAGAAGTCAATTTTCAGAGCAGGTGCCCGGTATAAAGAAAAGGTTCCTTCATTACAAAGATTATTCAACTGCAACATTGGAAGATATCTTCAGGAACAAAGCGAAGAAGGATATTATGCAATTGAACTGTGATGAAACAAGAACTTGTTTTTTTGAAAATAAAGGAAATGGAAAGTTTATCAAACGACCTTTAAATATGGAGGCACAATTTGCCCCGGTAAACGCAATTATTTGTGACGATATTGATAACGACGGATTCAAAGACCTGCTCCTGGGGGGTAATGAGTACCAGGCAGAAGTAATGAATGGAAGATTTGATGCATCCTATGGATGTTTTTTAAAGGGTAGCAGCGACAAAAGGTTTACGTCCGTGCCACCGGCTGAAAGTGGGTTTATTTTAAATGGTGATGTGAAGGACCTGGCAATTATCAGGAGGCAAGATGGTATAAAAATAGTCCTTGCTGCTGTCAACAATGATTCCCTGCAGGTATTTAAAATTAATCATTACCCCTAACAGCAAATTGCAAAACAATTACATTAAGTGTGTAAGGAAATAATTAAGTTTCAATTTTTTTACAGGAATACCGAAAACATTATCTTCGCTTTTTAATGAGCCTCTCTACCAGACACCTTCTTGGTATCAAAGACCTTACAGTAGACGATATTTCCCTTATTTTAAAAACAGCGGAGCAATTCAAGGAAGTTTTACAACGACCTGTAAAAAAAGTGCCATCACTTCGTGATGTCACGATCGTCAATCTTTTTTATGAGAATTCAACGAGGACAAGGTTCTCTTTCGAGCTGGCCGAAAAAAGATTAAGCGCCGATACCATCAATTTTGCTGTGTCGGGTTCATCTGCCGCAAAGGGGGAGACATTACTGGATACAGTCAGAAACATTTTATCGATGAAAGTCGATATGGTAGTCATGCGTCATAGTGCCAGTGGAGCGCCGCATTTTTTAGCCAAACATATCCCTGCTGCCATTATAAATGCAGGCGATGGCGTGAACGAACATCCCACACAAGGGTTGCTGGATGCATTTTCAATGAGGGAGAAACTCGGTAAGTTGGAAGGGTTAAAAGTTGCCATCATTGGGGATATCATGCATAGCCGCGTGGCGATGAGTAATATTTACCTTTTAAACAAAATGGGCGCAAAGGTCACCGTTTGCGGACCGCCCACCCTGATACCAAAATATATTCGCGAATCATTCGGCGTTGAAGTTAATTATGATATCAAAGAAACCCTGGAATGGTGTGATGTAGCAAATGTTTTGCGCATCCAGCTGGAAAGACAAAACCAGGTTTTATTTTCCTCCTTAAGGGAATACAATATTGCTTACGGCGTAAAAAGAAAGTTACTGGATAATCTGAATAAAGAGATTGTAGTGATGCATCCCGGTCCGATAAACAGGGGAGTGGAGCTGGATAGTGATGTGGCCGATAGCAAGCAATCCATCGTTTTACAGCAGGTAGAGAATGGAGTAGCTGTGAGAATGGCTGTGTTATATTTACTATCAAACAGGGCTAATTAGAAATTATTTACGATTTTAGATTTACGATTTAAGATTGATCTGTAAAATCTAAAATCTGCAATCCGAAATCTAAAATCAATGCGAATCTGTCTTTTCCCCGGCACCTTCGATCCGGTTACACTTGGTCACGTAGATATTATTACCCGCGCATTGCCATTGTTTGACAAAATCGTGGTGGGAATCGGGATCAATACCTCCAAAGCGCCCATGTTTTCTCCTGAAAAAAGAGTAGGCTGGGTAAAAGAAATTTTTAAGAATGAACCCAAAGTCGAGGGTGCTGTGTACGAGGGTTTGACTGTAAATTTTTGCCGGAAGATCGATGCCCGGTTTATTTTAAGAGGTATTCGTTATGTCAGCGATTTTGAATACGAGAAAACCATTGCCGATGCCAATCGTACGCTTGACAGATCGATTGAAACGATCTTTCTTACA
>DASVAM010000006.1:0-35957 GCA_036376375.1 Chitinophagaceae bacterium | reverse complement strand
TCTAATATTCATCCTCATTGAACATAAAATCTTCCTGGCTTGGGTAATCGGGCCAGATATCTTCTATGCTTTCATACACTTCACCGCCTTCATCTTCCAGTTCCTGCAGGTTTTCTACCACTTCAATGGGTGCTCCGCTACGGATTGAATAATCGATCAGTTCGTCTTTCGTCGCCGGCCATGGCGCTTCTTCGAGATATGATGCTAATTCTAAGGTCCAGAACATTTCTTGGTTTTTTGATATTGAGGAATCAGGTTTTACAATTTACAACGCTGGCCCGGCCCCTCAAATTTTTCGCAAATGTAGCTTTAATAACGAATTTTCCAAATCCGGGGTTTTACCACCGGTATAAATGCTTTCTTAAATTTCGAAGCCTCATTTGAACCGCTTATTTTTAGGGCTCAGGGTTACAGATCATTTGATTATCTAAATTCCATAAAGGCTGCATGCTTACCGGTAAAAATATTTATAAACGTTATGGCTCTCTGGAAGTTCTCCGGGGTGTGAACCTCGAGATTAATAAGGGCGAGGTGGTGGCCATCGTTGGGCCATCAGGATGTGGGAAAAGTACTTTGTTGCATATTCTTGGGTCGCTGGACAGGGCCGATATGGGAGAAATAGTTATTAACAATACGGGTCTTAGCCTGCTTTCCGGAAACAGGTTGGCTGCTTTCCGGAATAAGCACATAGGTTTTGTATTCCAGTTTCACCACTTGTTGCCTGAATTCACAGCATTGGAAAACGTGTGTATTCCCGGTTGGCTGGCAGGACGGGGAAAGACTGAGGTTAAGGAAAAGGCTCAGGAATTATTGAAGATTTTGGGGCTGATCGATCGGAACGAAAATAAACCCAACCAGCTTTCGGGGGGTGAGCAACAAAGAGTAGCTGTGGCAAGAGCTCTGATAAATACTCCCGACATCGTTTTTGCTGATGAGCCAACCGGCAATCTTGATAGCGCTAATGCACAGGAACTTCATCAATTGTTTTTCGACCTCAGAAAGCAATTCAATCAAACTTTTTTAATCGTTACGCATAATGAAGAGCTTTCCCAGCTCAGCGATAGAGTTTTACATATGAAGGATGGGAAAATTGAGTGAATGTGCAAATATGCAAATCTTGTTAATGTGCCAATGAGATAACATTCATTGCATTAAATTGTTTTTGGTAATAGAAAGGTGAATTGGCAAATTTGCACATTGGTAAAATTAGCATATTATATTCTTGGTTTCCACGGAATCTCTGTTGAACCTAATTGATGCGCGGCAAATCTTGCTAATACAAAAAGATAATCACTGAGTCTGTTAAGATATTTGATGATGAGCGATTCAACTTCCATTTCTTTTTTCTGCATTCTGACCGCACACCGTTCGGCCCTTCGGCAAACACATCTCGTTACATGAAGTGTGGATACGGCTACATGTCCCCCCGGAAGAATAAAAGACTTCATCGGCGCCAACACTTCATTCATTTTATCAATTTCTTTTTCCAGCAACTCAATATCCGCTTCATGCAGATCGGGTATTTTAAGCTTTGTTTCTTTTTCAGGATCACAGGCAAGTGCAGAGCCAATAGTGAAAAGACGGTCCTGGATCTCTGCCAATACGTTGGATATGTTGTGCGGCATCAGTTGATCAAGACATAAACCCACAAATGAATTTAGTTCATCGACCGTACCATAAGACTCGATCCTGAGATCGGATTTAAAAACTTTGGTGCCTCCAATCAAAGAGGTTTTGCCTTTGTCACCGGTCTTTGTATAGATCTTCATTGACATACTAGTATTGAATATTCAGGAGCCCGAAATTAATGCTGGGCATACATGCCCACTTTCTCGTTCTTTTTATCTGATTCGATCAGACCATCACGAAGTCGCACGATACGATGTGCATGGTTGGCAATATCTTCTTCGTGTGTTACAAGCACAATGGTATTACCGTTAGCGTGGATCTTGTTAAATATTTCCATGATCTCATAGGAGGTCTTTGTGTCCAGGTTACCGGTTGGTTCATCGGCAAGTATGATGGAGGGATCATTTACCAATGCTCTCGCTATGGCTACACGCTGGCATTGTCCACCGCTTAATTCATTTGGCTTATGATGACTTCGATCGCTAAGATTCACAAGATCCATTACGTGCTTTGCTTTCTCCGTGCGAAGTCTTTTGCCCATTCCCGAATATACCAGTGGTAAGGCAACATTGTCCAACGCCGTTAATCTTGGTAACAAGTTAAATTGCTGAAATACGAACCCGATCTCTTTATTCCTTATTTCTGCAAGTTTGTTGTCTACCGTCTTACTAATGTCATGCCCATTTAAAATATACGTTCCGGAGGTGGGTGTATCAAGACAGCCAATGATATTCATTAAAGTACTTTTGCCCGAACCGGACGGGCCCATCAACGCAACATATTCATTTCTATAAATATCAAGAGCGATGCCCTTTAACACTTCCAGTTCCATTCTGCCCATAAAATAACTCTTCCTGATCTTGTCCAGGTGTATTACGCTGTTCATATCCAATACTTATTATTTTTTGATCACTTTAGGAACTTTGTAAAACTTTTCATCATGTGCCGGTGCATTTTTCAATGCTTCTTCACGGGTCACAGAACCTTTCACTTCATCATCTCTTAATACATTTACGCTGGACGACATATGGAGTAATGGATCAGTTCCTTCAAGATCAAGTTCGTCTAATTTCTCTACAAACCTTATCATCCGCTGCAAATCATTTTTTATTTCTTCTTTATCAGCCGCATTAAATTCCAATCTTGATAAATGAGCCAGTTTGTCCACCAAAGCGCCGGTTACTTCCATCCAACAAATATAGTTTATCGTTTTTGGTTTACGACTGATAGTTCATCGATTTTGTCATTGTTTGATAAGTGGTCGGAGCCACGATTAACGGGGGTTATAGAAACTAAACTCTCCCTATCTTCGCCGCCTATGACAACAAAGAAGGAAATAGTCATGAGTGGTATCAGGCCAACGGGCTTTTTACATCTCGGAAATTATTTCGGCGCCTTGAAAAATTATGTTCGGATGCAGGAAGAGTATGAATGTTTTTTTATGGTGGCCGACCTGCATTCTCTTACGACACATCCGGATACGAGGGAATTGAAGCAGAATGTTCATAGAGTATTGGCGGAAAATATTGCATGCGGTCTTGATCCCGATAAAGTAGCGCTTTACTGCCAGAGCCATATTTATGAAACGAGTGAATTGTACCTGTATTTGAATATGATGGCGTACCAGGGTGAGCTGGAGAAGACGACAACCTTCAAAGAAAAGGCAAGAAGCCAGCCGGACAATGTAAATGCGGGGCTGCTAACCTATCCGGTATTGCAAACAGCGGATATTATTTTGCATAGAGCTACATTAGTTCCTGTAGGAAAAGACCAGGAACAGCATCTTGAAATGGCCCGAAAGTTCGCCGGCCGTTTTAATCATCGCTACGGGAATATATTTCCGGAGCCACAAGCTTTCAATTTTGGATCTCAGTTGGTGAAAGTGCCAAGTCTTGACGGAACCGGTAAAATGAGCAAAAGTGAAAATCAGAATGCTACACTTTATTTGGCCGATGAGGATGATATAATCAGGAAAAAAGTAATGAAGACCAAAACAGATAGTGGACCAACGGCACCCAACGCTGCCAAGCCTGATTATATTGAGAATATTTTTTTGCTGATGCAACTAGTGAGTACCGAAGATGCGGTGAAGAAATTCGATGAGGATTACAATAAATGCACAATACGCTATGGGGATATGAAAAAGCAACTGGCGGAAGACATGGTAAAGTTCATATCGCCAATAAGGGAAAAAGTAAATGCCATATTGGGAGACGAAAATTATCTTCGACAGGTTATGGAACAGGGCGCCGCAAAAGCTCGTAAAAGTGCGAAGGCCACTATTGAGCTGGTAAGAGAAGCAATGGGTCTGAATTATTTTACTCCCGCCCGTAAAGGGGAATAAAGAAATAAACAATATTCGTTGGTGAATAAAAAAGATTATTTACTTTCAGATTATCTAATTAATTATTAACTCCAAAACTAAGTTCTCCGCCCCTGGCGGAGACAAGGGTATGGCAAAAGCAAAGACTAAACCAAAACATATTGCGATCGCTGGTAACATTGGCGCCGGTAAAACCACTCTCACCGAACTTCTTAGCAAGCATTATAAATGGATACCACAATTTGAAGATGTAGATCATAATCCTTATTTGTATGATTTTTATGAAGACATGCCGCGATGGAGTTTTAACCTGCAGATTTATTTTTTAAATAGTCGCCTCTCGCAGTTGGTGGATATCCAAAAAGGAAGTGAAACGGTGATCCAGGACAGAACCATTTATGAGGACGCACACATCTTTGCCCCTAATCTCCATGAAATGGGATTGATGAGCAAACGGGATTTTGATAATTATTTCCAGTTTTTCCAGACATTAAAGCAAATGGTAAAGCCACCAGATCTGCTGATATATCTTAAAGCGTCTGTTCCAACTTTGGTGGGCCAAATTCAAAAAAGAGGAAGGGAGTATGAAGAGAATATCAGGCTGGACTATTTAAAGCGCCTGAATGAATTTTACAACAAATGGATTGATGCGTACAAAGAGGGCCCTTTGCTGGTGGTTGATATTGATAAGAATAAGTTTCCTGAAAACGAAGAGCATCTTGGTGAAATCATCCGCAAGGTAGACAGCCAGATATACGGATTATTTTAAAGGAGTATGTAAGAATTAACAATTGCTGTCCAGTAAGAGCCGGATTATAAAATACCTTTACAACACTCTTATTTCTAATATCATGAACAGAATAATATTATTAGCAGTTTTGTTTGTCAGCTCGAGTTGTTTTGCTCAAAAAAAATCTTTGAGGGATTCCCTGTTCAGCGGAAAATTGAAAGCTGATTCAGCGCTGGTGGCCAGTAGTAAAATTGTGAAGGATTCTTCTAAGAAAACGGAAGCAGAGCAGGTAAATAAAATAGTGACTGACACAACTGCCAAAAGAGACTCCGCAACCACGGAAAAGCCCGAATTAAAATATTCAGACAATAATAAGACCTGGAAAAAATTTACCGACGAATACTCTAAGATCATTACTGCTGAAATGGCCAACTCCAAAAAGGTTAAAAAAGGTGGCTACACGGTGACACTGGAATATGAAATCGGAATTGACGGAGTAGTATCCACAAAAAATATTATCTGCGATCCTAAAAGTGAGACGCTGGTGAATCTCATTAACGAACGAATGATGCCAAACGCACCTCAATTAGCGCCACAAATCGTGAACGGAGCTCCGCGCAAATCAAGTAAGAGGCAAATACTGGTTTTTGTAAAAGAGAAGAATTGATAACACTTCAATGTGATCCGGGATATCATGTAGGTTAAAAAAGCTGAAAATATTGTTGCATCTTATAACGGTGAGTGGAAGCCGTCTGTGCGGTGCAGGAGAGAAGCAATGGTCTATCGGAAACAATTGACCGTATTTGTACTTCCTTAATACACAGCCCAATCTTTGAATTCTTTTAATTCGATCTCAATTTTTTTGAACCATTCTTCCTGTTTTGGTTTGTTGCGGCTATGGTCTGTTTCATCATCGTATTGTTGCTGAAACTTTTCTTTTTCATTAATAACGGCTCTATAAATGCCATCAAGATCTTTTTGAAATGTAGCAGTATTAAATTGATAATCGCTAACGCCTTTATTTAGTTTTCTCGCAAAGATCTCGGCAATATCAAAGTGGCCTTGTTCGTGTTTGAGTATCCAGTCATTTTTTACTAAACCCCATGATCTATTTTTCTGGAACTGGCAATCGATCTTGTAGGTTACTTTTCCATTGGCGATATTGTATGAAAATCCAAGATGTGTGGTTGTCATGGCGGCCGTACTTCCCATTTGCATTGGGGGTGCTTTAAAATCATCCCATGTTAATTTCCTGGTCTCACTCCACTTAATAAAATCTTCTTCACGGTATGATAAGAGTAATAAGGGAAAAATGAAAGCCGCTAAGAGTGTCGAACGGTTCATGGCTAAATAATAACAGCAAGTTGACAAATTAATTTTAAAGATAATCTTAAAATTAAAGACCCCGGCTGAAAAGCCGGGGTTCAGGCAAGCAACAATTGAGCTCTATTATATTTTGGGAGCTGCAGCAAGCACTTCTTCAGAAGTCCCGGATGCATACTTTTCGAAATTCCTTGTAAACAGACCACCCAGATATTTTGCTTTTTCATCATAAGCGATAGGATCTTCCCATGTGTTTCGTGGATTCAAAACGTTCGATGGAACATTCGGACAGGATGTTGGCATTGCAACTCCAAAGACGTCGTGAATCTCATAAGGCACATTGTCCAATTTGCCTTCTAACGCAGCGGTGACCATTGCACGGGTGTGAGAGAGCTTCATTCTTTTCCCAACCCCGTATAAACCTCCTGTCCAGCCGGTATTGACCAGCCAAACATTTACCATATTCTCCTGCATTTTTTTGCCAAGCATCATTGCATATTTCCCCGGATGTAAGGGAAGGAATGGTGCACCAAAACATGCACTGAAAGTTGGCCTGGGTTCTGTAATACCCGTTTCTGTTCCGGCCACCTTAGCAGTATAGCCACTAATAAACTGATACATTGCCTGGCCGGGAGTAAGTTTTGATATGGGAGGCAATACACCAAATGCATCACAGGTTAAAAAGAAAATATTCTTTGGTAAGCCGCCTATGGATGGCTCCTGGGCATTGCTTATAAAATTTATAGGATAAGAAACTCTTGTATTTTCAGTCACTGATCCATCCTCAAAATTTATTTTATTCGTGCCCGGATAGAACTTCGTGTTTTCAACTAATGCACCGTGACGTATCGCCTGGAATATCTCGGGTTCTTTTTCCTCGGTAAGATGAATACACTTTGCATAGCAGCCACCTTCAAAATTAAAAATATTGTCAGTTGTCCATGCATGCTCATCATCACCGATCAGCATACGATTTGGGTCGGCACTAAGTGTGGTTTTTCCGGTGCCGCTTAATCCAAAGAAAATAGCTGTGTCTCCATGTTCGCCCATATTTGCACTGCAATGCATGCTCAGCACATTCTTTTCCTGTGGCAAAATGTAATTCAGGATCGTGAAAATTCCTTTTTTCATTTCACCCGTATATCCGGAACCAGCGATCAGGATCATTTTATGTTTAAAGGAGATAAGTGAAACATTATGTTGTCTTGTACCACACTCAAATGGATCCAGCTTCAATCCGGGACAGGACACCACGTGCCATTCAGGTGTAAAATTTTCAAGCTCTTCTTCAGTCGGTCTTAAAAACATATTGTATGCGAAAAGATTGCTCCACGGCTTTTCATTTACCACACGAATAGTAAGACGGTAACGTGGATCGGCGCAAGCAAAACAATCCCGAACCCATAACTCCGGGAGTTTATCCAGGTAATCGGTCACTTTTTTATAAATGATATTGTAATACTTTTCATCAAGCGGGATATTAAATTCATTCCAATGAACTGTGTTTTCAGTGATCTCATCTTTCACTGTGAACTTATCTTTGGGGCTTCTTCCGGTGAACTCACCGGTTTGAATTATAAGAGCGCCTGTGTCATTTAACACACCCTCACCAAGACGTAACGTGTCAAGCACCAGGTCGCCGGGACAAGTTTGATAATGAACATTTTCGGAGAACTTTAAAACAGATTTCATAAGGTTTTTGGTAGGGAAAGAAATGGTCGGAACAGACATAGCCAATCGTTTATTTTAGTGTTGACGGCAAAGGTAGGGCACAAACACTATTCAAAACAAACAAGTGTTCGTAGCACACAATGTGATTAGGTGAAACTGGGGATCGAATCCGATAAAAGTCATTGATTAATAGTACTATTGCAAAATCGGTCACTTGATGATTCAGGAATTGCTTTTTTTCAACTTTTGGGGATAACGATAAATAACCGGCAAAACCTTCAAACTTATCTTTAAAAATAATTTTTGTAATGAAATATCTTCCGCTGAACCCTCAGATCTTTATTCAAAACCGCCAACGATTCATAAAGGAAATGGCGCCAAATTCAATTGCCATCTTTAATAGTAATGATGAGTTGCCAATGAATGCAGATGCGCAATATAAATTCAAACAAAACTCAGATTTGTTTTGGCTTACCGGTGTCACACAGGAAGACAGCATGTTGATCCTCTTCCCGGACAATCCTGAAAAAAAGTTTCGTGAAGTGTTGGTATTGGTTCGGCCAAATGAATTAAAAGAAAAATGGGACGGCAAAAGACTCCGCAAAGAAGAAGCAACGGCTGGTTCAGGCATTGATGACATTGTCTGGCTTGACAGCCTTGAGCCACTATTGCAAAAATGGATCCACTGGAGCGACAATATTTACTTAAATACAAACGAACATGATCGCAAAGCCAACTGGGTGCCGGTGAGAGATTATCGTTATGCGGAAGAGATGAAAAGAAAATTTCCTTTGCATAATTACAAACGCAGTGCACAGATCTTAAAAAGACTTCGTGCAATTAAGACCCCTTTGGAAGTTGAAGTTTTACAAAAAGCAATTGATATTACCGATAATACTTTCCGTCGCCTGCTTCAATTCATAAGACCTGGTGTTTGGGAATATGAGATCGAAGCGGAAATCTTTCATTTATTTTTGATGCAAAGAGCTACAGGTCCGGGTTATGGAAGCATCATTGCCAGCGGCGACCGGGCAAGGACACTTCATTATGTATCTAACAACCAGGAATGCAAAACCGGAGAAATGATTCTGATGGATTTTGGAGCCGAGTATGGCGGATACAATGCTGATCTTACAAGAACTATTCCGGTAAATGGAAAATTTACGGCCAGACAAAAGAAAATCTATAACACCTGCCTCGATCTGCATAATCGTTGTAAAGAGATGTTGAAGCCTGGAATTTCAATCATGGAGTATCATGAAAGAGCGGGCGACATTGCGACAGATTTATTTTTAAAAGCCGGGTTGCTCAAAAAGTCAGATGTAAAGAACGAAGATCCGGATAACAGGGCTTATCGAAAATATCTTTATCACGGTATTTCACATCATCTTGGTATTGATGTGCACGATCTGGGTACGATGACCGAACCGATAAAACCGGGAATGGTATTTACAGTGGAGCCGGGTATTTATGTTGAAGAGGAGGGAATGGGTATTCGCATTGAAAACAATGTTTGGATCACGCGGAATGGTAACAAAGACCTGATGAAAAATATTCCAATAACGGTAGAAGAGATTGAATCAATCATGAAAAAATAGTCCACGGTCCACAGTCGACAGTCCATAGATAACAAGAAGATGGCGTTTAAATTTGAAAGTTTACGAGTTTGGCATTTGTCTTTAGAGCTTACTGATGAAAATGATCTGCTTGCTCAGACTTTTCCAAAACACGAGATCTATTCGTTGTCAAACCAAATTCGAAGAGCTGCCAACTCCGTTTCGTTAAACATTGTGGAGGGTTCTACTGGTTTAACAAATGCTGAGTTTAAAAGGTTTCTCGTCATTGCGAATCGTTCTGCATTAGAAGTTGTTGGGTGCTTGTTTTTGGCAAAAAGAAGAAATTATATTTCTGATGAAAAATTTAGTGAGCTATATTTAAAAATAGAAAGCCTGGTAAAAATGATCCAGGCATTAATTAACTCTTTAAACGACTAGGCTGTGGTCTGTCGACCGTGGACTGTTGACCTAAAATGATACAGGCATTAATTAACTCTTTAAACGACTAGATCCGTGGTCTGTTGACCGTGGACTGTTGACTGAACATGAAACAAATTCCCAACCTCTTTACGCTGCTCAATCTTTTTCTGGGCGCCACTGCAATCATTTTTATTTTACAGACCGGCCAAACGATTGCATTTATAAACAATGAAGGTTATACGATGGTGGATCTGCCCGAAAAAATTACCTGGGCATCTCTTCTTTTATTTTCTGCCGCAATAGTTGATTTTCTTGATGGCTTTGTTGCCCGTTTATTGAAAGCAACATCGCCAATGGGGAAGCAACTGGATTCATTGAGTGATGTGGTAAGTTTTGGTGTAGCCCCTGCCCTGATCATTTATCAACTGCTAAGGATCAGCTATGCACAGGAAGAGAATGGATTGGATATTTCTATTGCTTTTCTTTTACCTGCCCTGATAATTGCCTGTGCAGCCGCATGGCGCCTGGCAAAATTCAATTTAGATGAATCGCAACAATATTCTTTTAAAGGATTGCCAACACCCGCCGCCGGACTTCTTGTTGCTTCGTTACCACTTATTCTCAAGTTTCCGCCGGAAATTCTTAATATCACAGATCTTATCTTAAATAAGTGGATACTTTATTTAATAATTATTCTTCTTTCTTTTTTGATGGTCAGTAATTTGCCACTAATGAGTTTTAAGTTTAAAGACTTTAGTCTTAAGAATAATTTCCCCAAATATTTAATGATGATAATTGGAATCGTCGCCGCAATTTTTTTACAATGGATAGCTGTGCCAATAGTACTGGTGACTTATGTTATTGTATCTTTGCTTTCCCCGAAGGGGTCTCCAAAGGAGCACGTTGTACCTTCGGACAAAAATAAATCAACATGACATATACAGTTCAGATAAAAGTGATGCCTTTGAAAGAATTGCTTGATCCACAGGGCAAAGCGGTCATGGGTGGACTTCAAAATCTTGGGCTTAGTGGTGTAGAAGATGTACGGGTTGGAAAGAATATTACTCTCCAGTTAAATGCTGCATCACCCGAACAAGCTAAGCAACTTGCCGAGGAAGCAAGTAAAAAACTATTGGCAAATCCAGTGATGGAATATTTTGAGGTATCTGTAAATTAATTTTGGATGTACGATTGCGGATTTCAGATTGATTAATAATCTACAATCTTAAATCTGAGATCTTCAATATGCTTTATATTGTTCCTACACCGATCGGAAATTTAAAAGACATCACTCTCAGGGCATTGGATGTTTTGAAAGAAGCAGATCTGATTCTTGCAGAGGATACACGAACGACCTCTCATTTATTGAATCATTACCAGATAACAAAACCAATTTCGCCTTATCACCAGCATAATGAACATAAAGTGTTGCAGCACTTAATTGATCAATTAGTGGCTGGAAAAAAAATGGCGTTAGTAACAGATGCCGGAACGCCCGGCATTTCTGATCCTGCGTATCTATTAATAAGAGAATGTATAAAAAACGATATCAGGATCGAATGTTTACCCGGTGCAACCGCATTCGTCCCGGCATTGGTAAACAGCGGTATTCCAACAAATAGGTTTGCGTTTGAGGGATTTCTCCCTTTAAAGAAAGGTCGGCAAACGCTTTTAAAATCCCTGGTAGAAGAAGAAAGGACTATGATCTTTTACGAATCACCAATGAGACTTGTGAAAACATTGGAGGAGTTTATTCTTTTTTTTGGAGGGGAAAGGCAATGCTGCGTTAGCCGGGAACTAACGAAAATGTTTGAGGAGAATAAAAGAGGTACACTACAAGAGGCCTGTGATCATTTTAAGCAGAAAACAGTGAAGGGAGAAATTGTGATCATCGTGCAGGGCAACAACTAATCTTCACAATTTTTTAGGTTATTTTTCTTGTCTTCCGCGTCTTTATCAAAAATTACCATTCAATTAATTTTGTTTCGATAACAGGTATTTATCGAAATTTGCACCCTCAATAAAAAATGCATGAAAAATAAGGTATTATTCTTATGTATAGTTAGTTTGTTTTCGGTAGCGTGTTTTTCCCAGCCTGATCGTTGGCAACAACGGGTGAAGTACACAATGAACATTGACATGAATGTTCAGACAAACCAGTTCAAAGGAACTCAAAAACTTGAATATTCAAACAATTCTCCTGATACACTAACAAGGGTTTTTTATCATCTCTATTTTAACGCATTTCAGCCCAATAGTATGATGGATACAAGAAGTCGCATACTTGGTCAGACAAGTTTTGGAAACAGGCAAGATTGGGATCCCAGGGTAAAAGACAGGATATTAAATTTAAAACCCGATGAGATAGGGTATCATAAAATTCTTTCCCTAAAAATGAATGGACGCCCGCAACAATTCACAATGCGGGAAACAATTTTGGAGGTAAAACCGGACAAACCCATTCTTCCAAGATCAAAGGTTGTATTTGAAATGGAATTCGAATCGCAGGTTCCCTTACAGGTGAGAAGGAGCGGAAGGGATAATCCTGGTACTAAAGTCCGGTATTCAATGAGCCAATGGTATCCGAAAATCTGTGAATATGATTATGAAGGCTGGCACCCGACCCCTTATGTTGCAAGGGAGTTTTATGGAGTATGGGGTGATTTTGATGTAACAATTAATATTGACAAATCATATATTCTCGGCGGAACGGGTTATTTGCAAAATGCAGACCAGGTCGGTTTTGGATATGAAAAAGAAGGAGCAAAAGTCCCTGCGGCGAAAGGCGATAAATTATCCTGGAGATTTATAGCACCTAATGTTCATGATTTTATGTGGGCTGCCGATCCGGAGTTTGTACATAAAACCAGAAGAGTGAGAGATAGCCTTGTCTTTCACTTATTATACAAAAACGGTGGAAGAGGAGACATTAAAGTTTGGGAGGATATCCTGGATAATGCGGAAAAGGCCTTACCGTTTATTGAAAAAACTTTTGGACCTTATCCGTATAAGCAGTTCTCATTTATTCATGGGGGTGACGGAGGGATGGAATACCCGATGGCAACTTTGTTGGCAGGGCCCGGTGCCTGGCTTCATGAGTGGTTGCATAACTGGTATTACGGTATGCTCGGAACCAATGAGTCCCAATTTGCCTGGATGGATGAGGGTTTTACTGAATTTGCCACAGACAGGACGCAGGCTTTTCTAACAAATAACAACGGTTTTGCCCATGCTGAAAATTATGGAGGTTATTTTTCGTTGGTAAGAACCGGGAGGGAAGAACCCTTAACCACGCATGCGGATCATTACAATACAAATCTTGCCTATGGCAATGCAGTATATTCCAAGGGCTGTGTTTTCCTTTCACAATTAGGCTATATCGCTGGTGAAGAGAACTTAAAAAAGGTCATGCTTGAATATTATCGTTTATGGAGATTCAAACACCCCAATGTAAATGACTTTATGAGAGTTGCGGAAAAGGTAACCGATATGAAGCTTGATTGGTACAAAGAATATTGGATCCATTCAACAAAAACCATTGATTACAGCATTGACAGTTTATGGGAAGAAGGCGGCAAGACAAAAGTCCGAATTCGAAGGATAGGGAATATTCCAATGCCAATAGATTTCCAATTAACATTTAAAGATGGGAGCAAGGAACTTCATTATGTTCCTATGTATCTTATGTTTGGTGAAAAGGCGGCGGAAGACGTTTCTATTTCCCGTAAAGTGTATGAGCCATGGAAGTGGACCCACACGACTTATATTATTGAATCAACACGTAAGCTGGCTGACATTTCTATTGGCGAAATCGATCCCTCACAAAGATTGGCGGATATCCAAAGAAGAGATAATAAAATTGATCTGAGTGGTATTAAATAAATTCAAAACCCGTCCGCCTCAGGCGGGACGGGTTGTTTTTAAGACACTTTATTGTCTTTAGAAAGGTTTATGATTAATGGCCGTATAATAAGGGACCTTTTATCTTGCACTAAAATTAAACGACTATTGAACTTTAAACAATACCACTTTAGTGGTATTTATGTTAAAGAATCAGTGCCTTTAGCGGCCAAAATATTTATTGATAGCCTCTACCCGATTGGTAACATGAAGCTTTTCATAAATATGGTAAACATGTTTCCTGACTGTTTCGGGACTGATAAATAGAACGTTAGCGATCTCTTTATACATTAGTCCGCGGGATAATTCTTCCAGGATCTGTTTTTCCCGATGTGATAACTGATCAATCGCAGGCGAGTGGGTGGCTACAGGTTTTTCCCGAAAAGCAACCACCACCTTTCTTGCAATCTGGCTGCTCATTGGAGCTCCGCCTTCATGCAGTTCCTTTATTGATTCCAATAATCTTTGAGGTTCAGTTTTTTTAAGAATATAACCACTCGCTCCTGCACTAAGCGCTTCAAATATTTTTTCGTCATCTTCATACACTGTACACATCATATAATTTGTCGCCGGGGTAATCGGTTTCAATTCTCTCACGCAATCAATACCGCTTTCACTTTCGCCAAGATTTATATCCATTAGAACAACATCGGGTTTGAGGAAAGGAATTCTTGTAAGGGCTTCTGCGGTATTACTCATGGTGCCAATGCATTTGTAGCCATCGGCCGACGAAACGATCTCTTCAAGTGCTTGTCTCAATTCGCTTATATCATCCACAATGCAGACTGTGATTTCTTTCATTTTTCAAAGTTAGCTTTCGGGGTTAACTGGCCAATACCACTTTCCGGTAATTTTAGGGTTTAGCGGGGAATATAGAGAAGAAATTTAGACTTGAAATATTCCTCATTAAAGAGATCTGATATTTCCATGACCCGTGGCCGGGTACCGCTTTCCTGTATTTCCTTTGCCAACTCACCACCTTTGAGGCATATAAGACCCGGCTTCGGAATTTCCGAAGTATCTTCCGGTCCTTCGGGTTCAACTCCTGGTCCATGATTTTTTTTAAGCAGCGGCCTGCTCCATTTCCAAAGCTCTTTTAATGGGGCTACAGCACGGGAAACCACGAAATCAAATTTCCTGTTTTTGATTTCTTCTACCCGTACATGCTGGGTGGTAACGTTTTTGATCTCCAATGCTGCAACAACTGCGTCTACCACTTTTAATTTTTTTGCAATGCTGTCGGCAAGAAGAAATTTTGCATCAGGAAAAAATATTGCTAATGGAATACCAGGGAAGCCGCCACCAGTACCTATATCCAGAATTTCCATGCCCGCCTCAAATTGAAAAGCGGCAGCAATAGACAGCGAATGCAATACATGTTTTTCATACAAACCGCCGATGTCTTTTCTTGATATCACATTGATCTTATTGTTCCATTCTTTATATATGGGATCCAGTGCGGCAAATTGCCTCAGCTGTATTGGCGTAAAGTCAGAAAAGTATTTTAGAATTACCTCCATTTTTTATATTCCCGGCTGGCAAATGATCTAATTCCAGCTACGCTGCGGTTTCTGCCATAGCGATCTTGCAAATATGATATAATAAAAGAACATCCAGAGATCAAGCAGCAAGAATATCGGCCATAGATCTTTTTCATTCAATTTTTTCATGGCAAAAAAATAGATCAGTGCCTGTACGATGAATCGGGTTCCAAAAACGATTAATGTAAGTTGCCAGTCATAAAGTAATAGGGAAGCTATAAAGAGGGGGTAAAAAAAGAATTGTGAAAAAGTATATAGACCCAGCAGGAATTTATGAATGGGCTTATAATATTTGGCAGTTGTGTAATGCCTGTATTTTTGTTTTACCCAGCTGCTCCATGTTTTTCTTGGAATAGATAATGTGGCAGCTTCTTTGTCGATCACTACTGCCACATTTTTTTTATTGGCTGATTTATTCACAAACAGGTCATCATCTCCGCCGGGAATATGATTGATCGACGAAAATCCTTTTTGTTTAAAGAACAATCCTTTTTTATAGGAAAGATTGCGCCCAACACCCATATAGGGAATACCGGCCAGTGCAAACGATAAATATTGAATAGCAGAATGAAAAGTTTCAAACCTGATAAGCTTATTCAGAAGACCGGGGCGCTTGTGATAAGCGCCGTATCCCAATACAATTTCTACACCATCATGATAGGCATCCTGCATTTTTTGTATCCAATGTTCACTTGCCGGCACACAGTCGGCATCAGTTAAGAGCATTACTTCGTGATTAGCTTCCTTAATTCCTATGCTTAGCGGATATTTTTTGCCATTGATCAATTTTGCTTCCTGGGTCAGCTCCACCACATGTAGTTTGTCCTTAAATGTTTTTTTAAGCTCCTGCAATATATATTTGGAATCATCTACAGAATTATCATTTACAGCAATTATCTCATAGGTGGACGAATATTCCTGGACCAATAAACCGGGAAGATGACGGGCCAGGTTCTCATCTTCATCTCTTGCGCAAACAATCACCGATACGGGATGCTGCTGGCTTTTTGATTTCTTTTTTATTTTGTAAAATGCTACACGGCTGAAAAACCACAGGTAATAAAATAATTGGATAAATGCCACGGCGGCAAAAACATAAAAAATTATTTGCCACCAATCAATCTGTTGTAAAAAAGTAAGATCCATAGTTGCTTGCGCCGCGAAAATAGGACAGAACAACATTACGCCTTTTAAATTGATTTCACAGGTGTTGAAAAGAAGAGGTTCTCATTATCATAAATTTTATCTTGCACCCGCATATGTCATCTTTAAAGTTTGAATTAGAACATACAGAGCTGCATTCCAAAGCAAGGGCGGGGAAAATTACCACCGATCATGGCGAAATATCAACGCCAATTTTTATGCCTGTTGGTACCGTAGGTAGTGTAAAAGCCGTTACCCAGCACCAGCTTGCCAACGATGTTAAGGCACAAATCATTCTTGGCAATACCTATCATTTGTACTTACGCCCTGGCCTGGAAACAATAGAAAAGGCAGGAGGATTGCATAAATTCCTTAACTGGAAAAAACCCATACTGACGGACAGTGGTGGCTACCAGGTTTTTTCGTTAGCCGGAACAAGAAAAATAAAAGAAGAGGGAGTTACATTTCAGAGTCATATCGATGGCAGCCGGCATTTATTTTCTCCCGAAAGAGTGATCGATATCCAACGCAGCATTGGCGCTGATATCATCATGGCTTTTGACGAATGTCCACCGGGTGGCAGTGATTTTAAGTATGCCAAAAAAAGTATGGAGTTGACACATCGCTGGCTCGACAGGTGCTTTAAACAATTTGATAATACAGTTGAAAAATATGGTTACACACAAAACCTGTTCCCGATTGTTCAGGGTGGGATTCACAAGGAACTGAGGAAAGAATCATCCGAATTTATTGAATCGAAAAACGCGACAGGCAATGCGATCGGTGGATTAAGTGTCGGGGAGCCTGAGCCAATAATGTATGAGATCTGTGATTTCTGTTGTGATCATTTACCAAAAGATAAGCCCCGTTATTTGATGGGTGTCGGTACGCCCTGGAATATTTTGGAATGCATCAGCATGGGAGTTGATATGTTTGACTGCGTGATGCCTACCAGGAATGGACGCAATGCAATGCTATTCACAACAAAAGGTATTATTAATATCGATAATAAAAGATGGGAGCATGATTTTTCTCCTATTGATGATGGATTTGATTGCGAAGTGAGTAATTATTACAGTAAATCTTACCTGAGACATTTAGTACGATCAAAAGAGATCCTTGGGCTTACGATTGCCAGCATTCACAATCTTGCGTTCTATATGTGGCTGGTGACCGCAGCAAGAAAAAAAATTATGGAGAATAATTTTGCATCCTGGAAAAAAAATATGATCATTCAATTAAAGCAAAAGCTTTGATAAAGGAAGAATACATACCTCAAAGGGGTTATTGACTTTCCTTATCTGGAAGCTTACCTTCACCTCGTCTCCACCCCGGAAAACAATCTTTTGTCTACCTGCAATCGTTTGGGTACTGGCCCTTTTTAGTAGAAAATTAGTTGGGAAGGAAACTCCCTAATTGAGTAGTAAACTCTTTCTTATAAGTATTCACGGACGGATTTTAGGGCCCGTAAGAAATATCAGGGATTTTCGTCAACATGATTTTATGAATTGCGGCCATGGATTATGTTCCACCTGCCCGAGGGATAAGCTGAACACCCTTTTACATAGTAAGCACCCGAGATGCCGAAAACGGGACAAAGAGTAGGCAATTCTAAATTCTATTTTATGGCAGTTTTAGAAAAAGTAAAACAAGAAAAAAAAATTGCGCTGATCGAAGGCAATGGTCATCGTGAAATTCCGGTCCAGGCCAGAATCGAAGCAACTGAAAGATTAGGTCTGGGATGGATCCCTGATCACCCGGATTTCAGGGATTACACTTTTAAAACAGAAGAAATCAAAGAAGCAGTCAATGAAGGTGTGGCACAACTAAAAAGCAAAAGAAGCAAGTTCTCTCCTAAAACAAGATCAAGTTCTGCTGAGATCTCCCTATTTGCTCCTCCAACGGCGCCACCACCATCTGTCGATCTGAGACCATGGTGTTCTCCGATCGAAAACCAGGGTTCTCTTGGATCGTGTACCGCTAACGCTGGTGTTGGATTGTTAGAATATTTTGAGAGAAGGGCTTTTAACAATCACATCGATGCATCACGTCTTTTTCTGTATAAGACCACGAGGAACCTGATGCAATTATCAGGAGATACGGGAGCCTACCTGAGAACTACAATGGCTGCTATGGTTCTGTTTGGAGTTCCTCCTGAAAAATATTGGCCTTATAATATCAGCGGTTTTAATGTTTCAGCTGGTACATCCAATTTTGATGTAGAGCCTCCTTCGTTTTGTTATAGCTTCGCCGCTAATTATAAATCCATAAAGTACTTCCGGTTGGATCCTCCCGGCACAACTATGCCGACTTTATTAAACAACATAAAGTCAAACCTTGTAAACTTTTTGCCCTGTATGTTTGGTTTTAGTGTTTATAATTCAATTGGCCAGGCACAGGCTACAGGAAAAATTCCTTTGCCTGCAACATCCGGCGATCCGTTTATTGGTGGGCATGCTGTTGTGGCAGTTGGATATAATGATACGATAAAAATCCAAAATTCAATACCAGGTTCACCGCTGACGACCGGCGCATTATTGATAAGAAACTCCTGGGGCGCTGGTTGGGGACCAATGGGTGGTTATTTATGGATGCCCTACGATTATATCTTAAAAGGATTAGCCAGTGATTTCTGGACACTGATCTCTGCAGAATACGTTGCCACCGGCAACTTTGGTATCTGAGATTTAAAGCAACATCCTGTTTTGACAGGGTGTTGCTTTTTTAATGAAAACCGGGAAGCCGAAAACGGATTGAGAGTAGGCGAATTAAATCTATGGCAAACAATCCTTCACTAAACACAGTTTATTTAGTTACTGGTTCCAATAAAAATGTGACATTAGAAATAATTATTGGAGCTCCGGGGCAGACTGCAAGAACAATGATCTTAATTGATGATGACGCAATTGCCGACGATCATCCTGGAAGTTTTTTTGAAAAGCCGATTGGAAGAAATAGACAATTAGATGGAAAGACACTTTTTATAACTTCAAATATAACCGACACTTCTCCAGATACAAACCACACGGAAATGCTGATACGACTTCGGGGTGGCGTTACGTTCAGAGAGTATCCGCTGGCTAAAGTTGTTGATGAGGAGGGTGAATCCGTGCCGTATCTATGTATAATTGAATTTCTAAAGATATGACCATGAAAAGAACACAGTTGCTTATCTTAAGTAGCTTCTTTTATAGTATCGGAGTTTGTCAGTCAGATAAAGATACTACGGTAAAACTGGATTTATTGAAAGCTCCCAGCTCACCGGCGTCGAACTTATTAGGCTTTGCCACCACAGATATTGAAAAGCCTACAGATGTGTCCGCATTTATGCTCTCGTTACAGTCAGCATCCGGAAGCTTTTCCAAACTGCCTTCGAATTATGCCGTGGATCTGGCGCCATATTGGCTCGTCGGTAGGAGAACAGATTTTACAACGTTTGGTTTAAGCAGTGAAAAGTTTGGGGATATTTTTAAGCAGTCTTTGGTTATATCGTTTGCCATTAAGAATCCCGATTCTTCTGAAAGCAACCTAAAAACAACGAGTACTTATGGAGGAGTAGGTTTTAAATTTTCATTACTGAGAGGCCAATATAATGATGAAACAAAAAAAGTACTTGCCGAAATAGGAGCCTTACAATATCAAAATATTCATTCCAATATGGCGGCTTTAAAGGAATGGCATAAAAACGATCCGGACTATGCTAAACTAAATCAGCGAAGAAGTGAAATAATTCGCGAGTTAGGAAGCCTTGAATTGGCTGAAAGAGACGCTGAATATATTGTCATTGACAAAAAAATCAATGAACTGCAACAGCAATTTGCAGATAAATTGAAAAATCCTGAATTAACAAAGATCAAAGAGCTGGCAGCTGGTTTGGAAATTATCAGGATTGGTTGGTCTCTGGATATTGCTGGTGGCCTTAGCGGGGAATTTATCAATAAAAGATTTGATAATTCCAGGCTCTTCAATGCTGGTATCTGGAGCATAGGAGGGTATACCGGAAAAAACGGAAGCTCTTTTCTCGGGGTTATTCGTTACTTATATAATCCTGATAAGGTATTTGCAAAAGATAACGCGACTCTTGACACAAGTAATATATCAACACTTGATGCGGGGATCAGGTATGTTTATTCAAAACCCAGGTCAAGATTTAATTGCAGTGTAGAGACAATTTATCGCAGTGCTCTTGCGTCACAAACCATTGAATCGTCCTGGCGATTTATATTGAATGCCGAATATTCGTTTTGGCAAAACCAAAGAATTACTTTTTCATTCGGAAGAAATTTCGACGGTACAATAACAAAAGATGGAAATTTGATCGCTGCACTAAGTTTCTTAACAGGGTTTGGCAACAAAAGATAAGTCCCCCGTGATCTATTCAGATTCTATCCAATAGCCCCCCGTCAGGCTCGTTATTTAAAACAAGCCTTTGCATATTCACATTTTCTTTTCATCAATATTTATTTCCTTTGCAGGCAGCATGAAGAAACTCGACTGGTATATACTCAAGAAGATCCTTGTTACTTTTTTCTTTTGCATGATACTTTTTACGCTGATCGCAGTGGCGGTTGATAGCAGTGAGCATACAGAGAATTTTGTGAAGTCAGGACTTAGCACAAGAGAAATATTTGCTCAATACTATATTGGATTTATACCTTATATATGGGGTTTGCTGTTTCCCTTATTTGTATTTATCGCCGTAATTTATACAACGAGCCGTTTGGCGATGCGATCCGAGATCATTGCGATACTGGCTGGCGGTACCAGTTATATTCGTTTCCTGAGACCCTATTTTTTTGGAGGTATTATCCTTGCATCGATACTATATATTGCCAGCCGCCAATTTATTCCAAAAGGAAATGAGATCAGGAGCAGTTTTCATGTAAAATATTTTGACAGGCAGGATCTTGGCCAGGTAGGGTATAAGGACACTTATTATCGTCGTTCAGATTCTAATTCGTATATCGGCATTAAATATTACGATTCCATTATGAAGACGGCCGGCGGCTTTTTTCTTCATCGTACAAAAGGCAACAAGGTAATTTATAACCTGCGGGCCGACGCAATGAAGTGGGATACGGCAAAAAATAATTGGCAATTAACAAATGCGATCGAAAGAAAAGTAGAACCAATGGGAGAAATAGTTACTACACACGCTACTTACAATCTTGATCTTCATTTAAAACCCGGGGATCTCAGGTATGATTATTATTTGAAAGACAAACTAACGACACCTCAATTAGTAAATATTATTGAGATGGAAGAGGCGCGCGGTTCAGAAGGGCTTAATACGTTGAAAGTTGAAAGGTACCGGCGAAGCGCTACGCCAGTTTCTGTCTTCCTGCTCACGATTATTGGCGCCATTATTGCCAGCCGCAAAACAAGAGGTGGCAGCGGTTTGCATATTGCGATCGGTCTTATTATCGCCGCTATTTTTATTCTTGCAGACAAATTTTCATCTACCTTCTCAGTCAAAGGAGATTTTCATCCGCTCCTTGCTGCCTGGGTTCCCAATCTTTTTTTCACAGCGGTCTGTTGGTGGCTGTTTCGCAGAGCACCAAAGTGAGCGGCCGGACGCAACTACCAATTAATTATTTTCTTTTACAGGATCCTAATTATTTATCTTTGGCACTCTTACTCAGAATAAAAATTCCAAAGCGTTATGGGCGTTATAAAAGATAAATTTAAATTGAAAGCCGACGAAGCAAGTGCAGAGATCAGGGAGTTGTTAAAGCAACATGGAAATAAAGTAATTGGTGAAGTTACGCTTAGCCAGATCTACCAGGGTATGCGTGGCATTACGGGTCTTGTAACAGAAACCTCTTTACTCGATTCACAGGAGGGTATCCGGTTTCGCGGATATTCAATTCCTGAGCTAAGAATAAAGCTGCCAAAAGCTCCTGATGGTTCAGAACCATTACCCGAAGGACTTTTTTATCTTATGCTTATTGGGGAATTGCCAAATGATGATGATGTTCATCATCTGACAAGTGTGTGGCAGCGCCGCAGCCATGTTCCAAGTCATGTATTTGAGGTCATTGATTCATTCCCTTCTTATGCACACCCGATGACGATGTTTGTTGCCGCAGTGATGGCGCTGCAAACTGAGGGACAATTTGTAAAACAATATGCAAAAGGTCTGAATAAAAAAGATTATTGGAACCCTACTTATGATGATACAATGGATCTCATTGCGAGACTGCCGCGGATAGCCGCTTATGTTTATCGTCGCAAGTACAAGAACAATGAACATATTCAGCCAAATGGATTGCTTGACTGGGCCGGCAATTTTGCACACATGCTCGGTTATGAGGATGAAGGTTTCAAAGAACTGATGCGCTTATATATGACGATACATGCAGATCATGAAGGCGGAAATGTATCTGCGCATACGACACATTTGGTTGGTTCAGCATTGAGTGATTCATATCTGAGTTATGCTGCAGGAATGAACGGTCTTGCTGGTCCATTGCATGGCCTCGCCAACCAGGAAGTGATCAAATGGATTTTTGAAATGCGTGAAGCACTTAACACCGAAATGCCAACCAAAGAGCAGATCGCCGAATACGTAAGGAAAACATTGAGCGAAGGAAAGGTTGTTCCCGGTTATGGACATGCGGTGCTTAGAAAGACAGATCCGCGGTTTACAGCCCAAATGGAATTTGGAAAGAAACACATGCCGGATGACCCGTTGGTGCAAACTGTTTGGAATATTTATGAAACAGTACCCCCCATTCTCCAATCATTAGGCAAAATAAAAAACCCATGGCCAAATGTAGATGCACATAGCGGAGCATTGCTGGTACATTATGGCCTGGTTGAATATGAATATTACACAGTGTTGTTTGCGGTAAGCCGTGCATTAGGAGTTCTTGCGGGGCTGTGCTGGTCAAGAGCATTAGGTTTCCCTTTAGAGAGGCCAAAATCAGTAACGACTGATCTTGTGAAACTTTGGCTTCAGGGAAAAGATAATATTTGGGGAGAGTAAGGAAGAACGAGCGGGAGGCAAGTGATAACAGGCAAGCGGACAGCATGCTTTCTTATTGCAAATTGTCATGCCTGATTTTATTTTCAAGGCTCCATTGCTACCATTGTTCTTTCGCCCCCTGTCCAATAAATCAGAGTTTTGATATCTCAATGATCTTGTCATTATTTCCTCCATTGCTCGTACTTAAATACACATTTCCTGACGGAGATACACAAATATCTCTTAATCTTCCATGACTATCTTTAAAGAAAATTGACGTACTGGCAACAGAATTTCCATCGCTACTCAATTTCAACTGGCGGAGACTTGCATCTTTCAGGGTGGTCATTAAAATGGAATTTTTCCAGGTGACAATCTTATCATTATTATAATAATCAATACCACAAACTGCGATTGTATTTCCACCGGACGACCAAATTGGCTCTTTTATATTATTGCTCGTACAAAAATTTGCTTCACCACCATCACAGGGTCCATTTACAGTTGGCCATCCATAATTCCTTCCTTTTTCAATTATATTTACTTCGTCCTCTATGTTCGGGCCGTGTTCCGATTCATATATTTTATTATTTGCAAAAACCAACCCCTGGGGGTTTCTGTGACCATAACTCCAAAGCGGATTGCCGCTAAAAGGATTATCTGAAGGAATAGTTCCATCTGCATTTATCCGTTATACTTTGCCGCTTCTTGAATTTATATCCTGTGCTGTGGATGCACTCGTGGCATCACCCGTTGTAAAATATATTTTAACGCCACTACTTTCATTAACTGCTCTTATTCTTGAACCATTATGGAAACTGGCGGCGGGAATGTTTTCCATAATTGTTGTGGGACTGGTTATCGTATTATTCGTAAAAGTGTAACGAACAAGTTTTTCGCGATAACCGTTGCTTCCACTGTAATTATATACTACATATATATAACCATTGCTCAAAAAATCGGGATGAAGGGCCATGCCAAGCAATCCGCCTTCGCCTGATGACACCACTTCATTAATTGTCGTATTAAATACAATAGTTCCCGTCGTTGGGTTCATTTTGGAGATCTTTCCATCTCTTTCTGTGAACCAAATATGATCATCAGGCCCCCATAAAATTTCCCAAACATGTTGCAATCCCTCTTTCACAACTCTTATACTTTCACCCGTTGCGGGGTCTCCGTTTGTTTTCTTCTTGTTACAGTAAAGGGAGAACGCTAAAGCGGGAATAAGTAGCAGCTGGAAAATATTTTTGCTCTTCATAAAAATATAGACTCCAAAATACCGCAAATTTTCAGCCGTATTTGCAATTCTTGATAAAAGGAATTGTTTGCTTTATGAAACTTGTAAAAAAACCAACCAACAGGGCGCCGGTTATCAGAGGATCAGCTTTCTTCGAAATTATCTTCCGGTACAAATAAATTAAATGAACAACCGATTATCCATAACACGCCAGCGGTAATAATTGAGATAATGGAAACTTTGAAGAATACATCTGTATACCGGTCATTCAAAAGAAGAAGTAACAAGCTGAACAAAAAAATGTAAATGCCTTCGTATAGGAAGATATCGAATATTTTATTGTAATATCTCATAGGGTTTGCTGTGATAATAAAAGTACGAATTGATTATACTTTTTTGAAGCGTTTAAAGGCCGATTTTTTAATAATAGGTGGAAATACTCTTTAAAAGAAAATTACTCATAGTTGTTTTGCTATGAATAATTCCTAATATCAATAATTATGACAATATTAATCAAACAAGCATCCCGATGGGGTTCTCCATAAATTTCTTAACAGTTTGTAGGAAAGCAGCGCCTACAGCCCCGTCAACACTCCGATGATCACAACTCATGGTCACTTTCATCACATTTGTTAGGCCAAATGCCTCGCCTTTTTTAACCACAATCTCTTTTATTTTTCCGACTGCCATGATACAGCTATCAGGAGGATTGATGATTGCTGTGAATTCTTCAATATCCATCATACCCAGATTACTGATGGTAAAAGTGTTGCCGCTGAACTCATGTGGCTGCAGCTTTTTGTCTTTTGCTTTACCATAAAGCTCTTTTGCTTCTGCGGCTATTTGGGAAAATGACTTTTGGTCCGCAAATTTTATTACGGGAACGATCAGTCCTTCCGGAACGGCCACCGCACTACCAATATGAATATGATGATAAGTCCTGATAAAGTCACCCATCCAAGATGAGTTGACTGCCGGATGCTGACGCAATGCCATCGCACATGCTTTGATAATCATATCCTGGAAAGATATTTTCACCGGGCTGATCTCATTCATCTGTACACGTGCGGCGATTGCATTATCCATATTGATCTCCATGGTGAGATAAAAATGGGGAGCTGCAAACATGCTTTCACCCAAACGGCGGGCAATAGTTTTCCGCATCTGGCTGTTTGGAGTATCTGTGAATTTTTCCTCTGTGGTGGGGCTGAATTTTGCAACTGCTTGTTGGGCAGCGGTTGCAGGGGTGGTAGTTTTTGAGTGTGGACCAGGGACCGTGGACTGAGGACTAAAGCTATCAACATCTGCTTTCACAATCCTTCCACCATCACCAGAACCCTGTACAGCTTTTAGATCAATTCCTTTTTCTTTCGCCAGTTTTTTTGCAAGTGGTGAGGCTTTCATTCGGCCATTGCCTGTCGATTGCTCTTCCGTGCTTACTGCCGGTGTCGCCAATCCTTTTGCAGATTCTGCTTTTGAACTTTCTGAAGAACTTTGTTGGCTGCCAGTTGAAGGAGAAGTAACTCCACCCTTTGCTGCAGCAACTACTGCATCCACGTCTACTTTGCCCTTTTCACCGATGATGCATAATAACTCATTCACCTGTATCTTTTCACCTTTACCTGCTCCCTGAAATAGTAAAGTTCCATTTTTATAACTCTCCAATTCCATTGTTGCTTTATCCGTTTCGATCTCCGCAAGTATATCACCTTTCTTTACATTATCACCCACATCCTTATGCCAGGCAGCAATTACCCCTTCGGTCATAGTATCACTTAATCTTGGCATTAATACCACTTCTTCCATTTTTGAAATATCAATTGCAGTAGCCGTCGCCGTTTCTTTACTTATTGCCGGTTCTTTGCTTGTTGATTTTTCGCTACTTGCTTTTTTAGGTTCAGCTTTTTTGGATTCATTCTTTTCTTTAGCAGCTCCACCGCCTTTCGTCAATGAAGAAATATCTTCACCCGGTGAGCCAATGATCGCAAGCAGGTCATTTACCTGCAACTTGCCACCTTTTTCAGTGCCGATATGGAGCAACGTACCGTCTTTATAGCTTTCCAGTTCCATCGTCGCTTTATCAGTTTCTACTTCGGCAAGTAAATCGCCTTTTTTTACTTTGTCGCCAACTTTTTTATGCCATGCAGCGATCACTCCTTCAGTCATTGTATCGCTCAGGCGGGGCATTAAGATCACTTCAGCCATAACTTATTCGATTGTGCGCCGAAATTAAGGCAATTTGGTGAATCCTGTCTGCCACCAGGCAGGGGTGTATCGTGAACGGGGGATGGTGAATAGGAAGATACTTCAGTGCTAAGGCTCCCTTTCAGGGACAGGGCGTTTAATAATCCAGTTCCAGTCTCAAACGATCTTTCAATTCTTTCACCAGTGGGTATTTTTCTGTCATCTTTATAAACTGCTCACGAGAGGTAAGCGGCGCCCCAACAATAATTTTTTCTTCTTTGTTTTCTTCCATTACAATAAAAAACTGGAGAAGATTATTATTCAGTTTCTCACGCAAAAATTGGGAAGCTTTTTGCCCGCCTTGTTCTATAAAACGCAGTTGAATATTATTTGTAACGATCGCAATAAAGCTATTGGCATCCTGAATCTTCAATTCCGCCATTTCGAAGTTAGTGCCGGCCGGATTTTTTTCACTTTTCAATTTTTGGACATATTCATTCCAGGCAGCCTGAAGAGTTTCTAAACTAAGTGGCGTGCTGTTCGCTTCATTTCCGTTGCCATTATTTCCATTGCCTTTGACCTGCTTTCTTATTTTATCAAGCGGAGAAAGCTTAGTGGTTTGAGGTTCGAAATTGGAGGTTTGAGGTGCTGCTTTATACCTGGAATTTTCTTCTCTTACAACAGAAGTTTCAATGATTAACTTCGCTTCTCCAGTCTGTTTGCTTGCCGTGGACTGTTGACTGTGGTCTGTGGTCTTGCTACTCCCGACCTTTAATGGCTTGATCGCCGCAGTTCTGAACGCCAGACCCGATTCAGCTATTTTTTTTTTAATTACCCCACCTGCGTCTGTAGAAATTTCAATAGCCTGTAGCAGGTAGCAAAGTTTGATAAGCGCAAGTTCTACATGAAGACGCTTGTTACGGGCAGCCTTATAATTTATCTCGGCTTCATTTATGATGTTCAATGCACTGATAAGAAAAGAGGGAGCAATGTTTTTGGCAACAGATATATATTTTTCCCTAAAGCTCTCTACAGCTTCCAGTAATCCCGCCACTTTTTCATCTTTACATACAAGGAGGTTGCGGATAAATTCAGCAAAGCCATTTAACACCAGATCGCCTTCAAATCCTTTCTTATTAATATCATCATATAATAACAGGGCGCCGGAAAGATCCTGCTTCAGCATGCAATCCATCAATTTGAAATAATAATCGGCATCCAGAATATTGAGATGTTCAAGCGTGTTTTGATAATTCAATTCACCATTGGTAAAGCTCACGATCTTATCCATAATGCTGAGAGCATCCCGCAAACAGCCTTCGCTTTTTTGCGCGATCACCTGTAGTGCTGCCTTTTCTGCCTTTATATCCTCCTTCGCACAAATTTCCCGGAGGTGCTCGACAGTGTCATTATTTGTGATGCGTTTGAAATCAAAGATCTGGCAACGGCTTAAGATCGTTGGAAGTATCTTGTGCTTCTCGGTGGTTGCTAAAATAAAAATTGCATAGGGTGGTGGCTCTTCCAACGTTTTTAGAAAAGCGTTGAATGCAGAAGAGCTTAGCATGTGCACCTCGTCTATGATGTACACTTTGTATTTACCCGCCTGTGGTGCAAAACGTACCTGGTCAACCAATGTTCTGATATCATCAACAGAATTATTGCTGGCAGCATCAAGCTCATGAATGTTCAGCGATGTTCCTTCATTAAAAGAGATACATGATTGACACTTGTTACAAGCTTCGCCGTTTTTTGTTTGGTGCTCGCAGTTAATTGTTTTGGCAAGAATTCTTGCACAGGTTGTCTTGCCAACACCTCTCGGACCACAAAAAAGGAACGCATGTGCAAGCTGGTTATGTTTGATCGCATTCTTAAGGGTAGTTGTAATATGCGATTGCCCCACTACCGTATCAAAAGTCTGTGGCCTGTATTTTCTGGCTGAAACAACGAATTTATCCATAAACCCCCAACCCCTAAAGGGGAGTATTGAATCCTTTAGAAGAAGTCGCAATATAGCAAATTGAAAGCTCCATAACAGAAGTGAATTTTGATTGTTGATAATTTACATAAGCCCTTTTAGGGGTTTGGGGCTTACACAAGTATTGGGTGTCGTTTAAATTCTTTTGTCTGATCGAACAAATAACGGTAGGTGGTAAGTATGCGACTACGATATGTGCCCAGGGACTCGGCAACGTTTACCATTTTTGGATTAAATTCCCCGATCCATTGCATTTCATAATCATCATAGATCGGATCGCCTAAAATATATCGACCATTTTCTTTTCTTAATCGTTGTATAATTTTTGCGCCTTCAATAATGATATAACTGTCTACTCCCTTTCCCTGGAATTCGGGCACTATACCAAAAACCAATCCGGTGAATTTTCTGTTTTTCCTGGTGGCCTTTACCCAAAGAAATTTTAGTTTATCAAACAGGCCAAACTTTCCTTCCAGGTATTTAAACCATTGATTGAGATCCGGCAGATTGATCCAAATTCCGATTGGTTCTTTTTTGTAATAGGCAAACCAACACAGGCGTTCATCCAAAACCGGTTTCATACTCTTAAACATCTTCAAGACCACTTTTTCTTCCAATTGCTTGAGACCGCCGTGCCCCGCCCAGGCTTTATTGTAGGCGATGGTAAAATCAGCGGCAAATTTTTCTAATTGATTCTTTTTTATGTACGTAGCACTGTAATTGGGATCTTTCTCACATTCATCATGACGGGCATAAAATTTCGGATGGATAAGTGTGTTGGTCTTCATAGCAAAGCAGATCTGGTTAAAATAATTTTTGAACCCATAATTTTCAAAAAGTTCCTGGTAATAAGGTGGATTAAAATTCATGCAGTACATGGGCGGAATTTCGTGCCCCTTTACCACCAACCCCCACCAACGATCTCTTTCGCCAAAATTTATTGGACCATCCATCGCGTGCATTCCTTTTTGTCCTAACCAATGTTTAGCAACATCAAACAACATATCGGCGGCAGTTTGATCATTGACGCAATCGAAAAAGCCGATGCCACCTACCGGTACGTCGTCACCTTTGTTTTTATACTTCTTATTTGTAAACGCCGCAATACGGCCAAGAAATTTTCCCTTGTCATCTTTTAGTATCCACCGAATGGCCTCACCCGATCGGAAAGTCTTATTCTTTTTTGGGTCAAAGACTTCCAGGATGTCTTTATCTAATGGCCGTATATAAGCAGAATTATTCTTGTTGAGTTCGACATTAACCAGCAAAAATTCCTTTTCCAGTGCGGGACCTTTGACTTCGATTAGCGGCATCATGCAAAGAAATGAAAAAGTCAGTTTTTGATCACTGGCTTTTTTCAGGTTTATTTTTTTGTTGCGTCTACAGACATTGGTTTCACATATTTATCCAGAAACTGAAGTATTTGTCCATAGCCTTTTATTTCATTTTCCTTTTTTAGAAAACCATGTCCCTCGTCAGGAAATACAATATAATCGACCGGAACATTATTTTTCTTTACCGTCTCAACGATCTCGTCGCTTTCAACTTTTAAAACTCTTGGATCATTAGCACCTTGTAATACCAGCAAGGGCTTTTTTATTTTATGGGCGTTCAATAAAGGCGAATAGTTTTTAAGCCGTACAGTATCGGCGGAATTAGGGTCGCCGATCTCATCATACAATGCATTTTTAAATGCTTCCCAGTAGGGTGGGATTGAACGCAATGTCCTTAGCCAATTTGCAACACCAAATAAGTCGACTCCTGCTTTGAATTCATCAGGATAAAAACAAAGTGCAGCCAGGGTCATATAGCCACCATACGATCCTCCAAGTATGGCGATGCTGCTGGTATCAATGTAATCGAGTGACTGAAGGTATTTTTTCCCCCACACTATATCTTTCAGATCCTTATCGCCATGATTGCGGTTGTCCATTTTAAAAAATGTTTTACCATAACCGCTGCTGCCCCGGTTATTTACATCAAGCACAGCATAACCGTGATTGACGAGGAACTGGGTAAGGGAAAAATAATATTGGCCCGCTTGCCCGCCGGGGCCACCATGTACAAAGACGATTGCCGGAATTTTGGTTTTTGTTGATGCCTGGTGTGGTTTATAGTAAATAGCAGGTATTTCTAATCCATCAAAGGATTTGTAACGAATTACCTGTGCTGAAACAAGGTCGGCTTCATTTATTTCGGGATTTAAAGTATTGGTGATCTTTTTCAGTTCTTTTGTTTCGAAATCATAAACAAATATGTTTGATGGAGCTCTTGAACTGCCAACTCCTAATCTCATTTTCTTTTCACTACGCGAAATACTTACATTTTGAACGCTGCCATCAGCAAATTTTGGAAACTCAAGTTCTTTCCCGGTTTGATGATCGAACAAGTGAAGAACGGATGCCCCATCTTCATTTACATAAACAACTCTGTACTTTTCATTGTAGGATATTGCGACACCGACTACATCCCAATTCGCACTGTAAATCTTTTCTTTATTACCCGTCGCGATATCGTACTTAACAGCATACGTGAATTCACTTCCATCATCGGTAAGAAAAAAAACAGATTTGCCACCTGATGAAAATTGTAAACCACCGTTGCTGGTGTTATCAGTTGTTATTTTCTTTTTTTCGTTAGTTTGACGGTCGAGTATATAAAGATTGGAAACAGTGGTCGTGATAAATTCATTCAGCAAAAGATATTTTTCATCGTCGGAAATGGCGGAAACATCCAGGCCAGCATCATTTTTATAGAGTAAGGTCGATTTCCATCCGGCGGTGTCCATTTTATATAGATCATTAAAACGTGGATCACGAACATTACTAGTATAATACAAGCTTTTCATATCCCGGCTCCAGCCAAAGACTCCTGCTCTTTCATTGGCACCAGGCGTAAGATCTTTAGCTGTAGTATCATCTCCCTGAAGGTAAATGTGTGAGTTTTCATTTCCTCCCTTATCGGCACCAAATAGAAAATGGGTTGTTCCGGGAACATAGCCGCTTGAGAAAAAAGATTCCTGCTTCGAATGAGTTTTCTGAACAGATTGACCGGTAGCAAGGTCGGCCTCCCATAGATTGTAAATGCCACTTTCATTGCTTGTATACAGGAGCTTGCTATCGTCACTGTTAAAGCTACCGCCAAAAGCTTCACTGCTTTTGTAAAACTGTTCAATGGTATATTGCTTTACTTCCTTTGGCTTTACAGCTTCATCGTTGCATGAAACCAGGGTGGTAATGCCAAGCACCCATAAATATCTCGTCATGGTGGAAAGTTTAGGTGGAAGGAAGATAATGATTATGAGGTTACCAAATACAATACGGCGCTGAATTAATTCAGCGCCATCCACCATTATTATGACCGACAATTAATTTGCAGCTAACGACGCTGATCGGGCAAACATCTTTTGTGCGAGTTTTTCATCATGTCCATAAATATCTTCCCTGAAATTCAAGCGACCATTTTCATCTACCCAGGCGGTGTAATAAGTAATAACAACGGGTATTGGATCCTTTACTTTTACGTATTTCTCATCGCCGCTGTTCATTGCTTCGCTTATTTTTTCGGGTGTCCATTCGGGTTGATTGCGTAAGACATAGTTGGCTAATCTTTCGGGTTCTCTTACACGGATACATCCGTGGCTGTAGGCCCTTTTATCTTTATTAAATAAACTTTTTGCCGGCGTGTCGTGGAAATAAATATTAAAACTATTGGGGAATAAGAATTTCACTTTGCCTAAAGAATTACCGGGTCCCGGCTTCTGACGAATTTCCGGAAGGCCATCCGCATCAGTACCAGTGATCTCCATATTTTCCTTTGAGAGATAGTTTGGATTTTTCTCGATAGCTGGAAGGATCTCTTTAGCAACAATACTTGGCGGAATATTCCAATAAGGGCTAAACACCACCTGATTAAGATCCCCATTGAACATCATCGTATTGTGGCCTTCTTTGCCCACTACTACGTCAATGTCCATTTCTTTTTGATTGCCATTATATACATGCATTACAAACTCAGGAATATTTACAACGATAAGATTGCCGGAAGGGTTGTTTGCGAGCCAACGCATACGATCCATATTCATCAATAGTTGTTCAATTCGTGTGATCACGGGCACGTTCATTTCCTTTATTAATGAATCACTGATGATCCCTGTCTCATTAAATCCATGACGTGCCTGGAAATTTTTTACGGCTGTAACCAATGTGTCATTGAAAACCTGGCTGGTATCGTTACCGGCAAGATCTCCCGTTATTATCAGTCTTTTTTTAATGATCGCAATATCGGGAGAGGTTGCTCCTTTTTTCAAAGGTTTTTTAATAGCATTTACTGGTGGCCATCCCCCATTTCTTTCGATTGTTAAATAGTTGGTGAGCTGCTCCTTCAGCAGCTTATAAGATTCATTTACATCTTCAAAATATTTATCATCCTTATGTTTCTTGTTGATCAATGAATCAGCCAGGGCAACTGGATCTTCCTTTTTTCTTGGAACAAAGCGTTCCATTTCTTTTCGCTTGACATATCCCTTTTCATAGTTATTGAGCATATACATAATAAAGTGCTGTGTCAATGTCAGCTCAGTGTTGATAAAATCCTTATTTGCACCCACTGAAAGCTCATCCTCGGCGATCAACCGGTCCATTTTTTTCTGCAGCTTTTTGTCTTTTAGCGATGAATCATTTTCATAGGTTGTTACATAATCATGAAGATTCCAGAATCCCCTGGCCTGCTCGGTCAGTCCATCACTGCTGAACCAGGCAAACTGGAAATTGCGGGCATTATAAAAGCTTTTTAGCCTCCGGGCAATGGAGTCTGCAATATTGTTTTGTGTAATGAAATTCCCTAATGCAGCACTATCCAAAAAAAGGTCACTATAAGAGTTTGTTTTTGTAATGCTTACATCCTGGGTGCTTATATTTTTTTCTTCTTTTTTTTCTGTTTTTCCGCCGTATTGGTCCTGATCAGAGCAGGAAAAAAGGAAAATGGAAAGTGCTGAAATGATGATGATTTTTTTCATGCTTACTAATATGCAAAAGCAATGCCTTAGTAATTTGAAAAATGTGGCATGGAAAGGGGAATTTTTTGCACAACTCAACAATTATTGATCTTACTTATCAATAATTGTTGCTCTAAGCCGGAGGAGGTAAGTTGTAAGGCTTTTTGATAAAATCTTCTTGCTTCATCTTTATACTGGAGCTCAAAATATATTTCACCAATCGATGCATAATAAAGATGGTGTTGTTCCAGGCCCTTGATTCGCTGCAACTCAGTTAAAGCATTCTGTTTGTTGATTGCATAAGCAGAAGCCACCGCTTTATTCATAGCAACAATAGGATTAGGTTGCAATTGATAAAGCATCTCATATAAATGATAAATTGATTTCCAATCGGTTTGTTCGAAAGATGGCGAAGCGGCATGGAGCGAAGCGATGGCTGCTTCAAGATTATAAGTTGATATTTCGAAAGGCTCGGCTGCGGCATCGAGATAGTCAAAACCTTTTTGGATCAGCGGCCTGCTCCATTTTCTTCTGTCCTGGTGCTTCAATAAAATAATATTGCCTTTGTCATCCAGCCTTGTATCTAATCTTGAGGCCTGGAAGCACATAAGAGATAACAATGCTTTTGCTCTTGGATAAGCTGTTATTTTATTTTCTGTAACCAAATAACAAAGTCGCATTGCTTCTTCGCATAGATCTTCGCGGATCAACTGATCGGGATGAGAAGAGTTATAACCTTCATTAAATAAAAGGTAAAGTGACTTTAAGACCATATCCAATCTTGAGATCAATTCTTCATCGGCAGGTACATCTAATTCTATTTTTTCTGTTTTTATTTTTTCTTTTGCCCTGTAAATTCGTTTTGTGATCGTATCGTCTGTCGTTAAAAATGCTTTGGCGATCTCACTTACACTTAATCCACAAAGAGTTTTTAGTGTTAAAGCAATTTGCGATTCTTCAGCAATTGCCGGGTGACAGCAGGCAAACATCATACGAAGCTGGCTGTCCTGTATCTCATTTTCCAAAAACAAATTGTTTACTGTCGATGATAGTGTGTATTCGGAATTGAGCAGATAGCTGTATTGAGGACTGATTTCCCTGAATTTTTTTTCCCGTCTTAGAAAATCAATGGCGCGGTTTTTTGCAACGCGATAAAGCCAGGCCGGCGGATTATCCGGAATCCCTTTAAAGCTCCAGGTATTCATTGCCTGTAACAGGCTATCCTGCACTATATCATTTGCTGTTTCTAAATTCTGAAGTCCCAGCAGTTTTGACAAAGCAGCGATCATCTTTCCCGACTCATGCCGGAAAAGATGATCTACGATCTGAGCGATATTGTTTGAACCAGTAATCATTTTGTTGTGAAACGTCAAACGTGAGACGTGAAAGAATAGGCCATACCTTATTTCACGTTTGACGTCTCACGTTTCACGTTTACATTTCCATCTTCAATATCTGCCTTACCTGTATCGTGCCGCCGTGCTCATAATCCGGGTAATCTTTGGTTAACGAAACGGCATCATCATAATCTTTTGCATGCACAATAAAGAATCCGCCGACCAGCTCTTTACCTTCTGTGTAAGGGCCGTCGGTTACTGATTTGCCATTTGTCCCGGTAACTAATTTTCCGCCGGGTAATAAAGGTTCGCCGCTTACATACCGATTATCCTTTGAAAGTTTTTCGATCCATGCCATCCATTTTCCCATATTTGCCTGCATTTGTTCAGGACTTGAAGTTGGTGCCATTCCACCGTGAAAGATAAACATGAACTTTTCCATTGTAATTTGATTTTAGTTTAAAAATTGTTGTTTGGTGCTATGACGAACCGCTGGTTTTAAACCGGACAGAAAAGATAGAATTATTTTTTAGTCTATATTCGGGATAATGGCTGACGGTAATTTTCTAGCTTTAAGGGATCAAAAACCTGCCTATCATGGATTGGAAGAACAAAGTAGCCGTAATAACCGGAGCAAGTACCGGAATAGGTAAAGCAACCCGGGAGCTTTTGCAAAGTCGTGGAACTCTTGTTTATAATCTTGATATCCAGGAAACGGGTGATGCTCATTTTATAAAATGTGATGTAGGGATAAAGGAGGATATTAAGAATGCCCTGGCTGAAGTTTATAAGCGGGAAAAAAGAATTGATATGTTGTTTGCCAATGCTGGTATCCATCTTTTTGCAACTATGGAGGAAACATCAGATGAAGAATTTGAAAATTTGTTGGCGATAAATATTCGCGGCACGTTTTATTCGGTCAAATATGTATTACCCTATATGATGGCCCAGGGTAAGGGTAGCATTTTATTAATGGGCTCGGATCAAAGTACTGTGGGCAAAGCCAGTAGCTCCGTGTATGG
>DASVAM010000308.1:0-2278 GCA_036376375.1 Chitinophagaceae bacterium | reverse complement strand
CAGGCGGAAAAATGGTAAGCCTCAGTTTACCGATCATTATTTTAATGTTAGTGATTCATCTTATTTCTACCCTGCATCGACCGTAAAATTGCCGGTCGCTATTCTGGCATTGCAAAAACTGAACGAATTGAAGATCGCCGGACTGAACAAAAATTCTACGATGATCACCGAAGCTGAATACAGTGGTCAATCGGAAATTTACAATGATCCCTCATCGCCTGATGGGCGGCCAACTATTGAGCATTATATAAAAAAGATCTTGCTGGTTAGTGATAATGATGCATTCAATCGTTTATATGAATTTCTTGGGCAGGAGTACATCAACAACACGTTGCATAAAATGGGTTATAAAGAAGTTCAGATCATTCATCGTCTTGATATCAGTTTGTCCGAAGATGAGAACAGGCACACAAACCCCGTGAGATTTTTTGATACAAGCGGGAAACTTATTTATCAAAAGCCGCTGGAAGCAAGTCAGCTTGTTTACGCATCGGGAAATACAAAATCCGATAGCTATCGGATGGGTGCAGGTTTTTATCGTGGCGGCGAATTAATAAATGAACCATTTGATTTTTCAAAAAAGAATCGGATGTCATTGACAACACTTCATAATATTGTGCGGAGCATAATTTTTCCTGATGCAGTTCCAGGGAAGCAAAGGTTCAAATTGAAAAAAGAAGACTATGATTTCCTAAGAAAATACATGTCAATGACCCCGCTTGAATCCAAATTTCCTTTTTATGATAATGAAAATTACCGGGACAACAGTGTCAAGTATTTATTCTATGGCGCAGAAAAAACTGCGCCGAAGGATGGCATTCGGATCTTTAATAAAGTAGGTAAGGCTTATGGATTTTTGATCGATGCAAATTATTTCGCCGATTTTGAAAATAATGTTGAATTTATGTTAGGCGCCGTTATCCATTGCAATAGTGATGGCATTTTTAATGATGATAAATATGATTATGATGACGTTGGTCTTCCGTTCATGAAGCATCTTGGGCAGGTGATCTATGACCATGAATTAAAACGAATCAAAAAGGTAACACCTGTTCTGAGCAAGTTTCGGTATAATTACACGCAATAAACAGGCGTTAGTCCTTTTAATAAGTATTTTTGAGCAAATTTTAAATCATAAATGCAAGCAATCGCAGAGCCCGTGCAACTATCCTCTTTATTAGATCGTTTTGCCGAACCAGAAACATTGAAAATGGCCAAGCTCGGCCGTGAACTCAGGGCAAAAGGTATTGATGTAATTGATCTTAGTTTGGGAGAACCGGACTTTGATACTCCACAGCATATTAAAGATGCCGCAAAAAAAGCAATTGATGATAACTGGAGCCATTATCCTCCCGTGGCCGGCTATCCTGATCTGCGTGAAGCCATTTGCCAGAAATTTAAAAGGGACAATAACCTCGATTACAAACCTGAAAACATTGTTGTTTCTACAGGTGCGAAACAAAGTCTTGCCAATACAATTCTTGCATTGGTTGATGCCGGAGATGAAGTGATCATCCCAGCGCCGTTTTGGGTGACCTATTCTGAACTGGTAAAAATTGCAGGGGGTGTACCGGTGATCGTTAAAACTGCGATGGAGAATAAGTACAAGATCACGCCGCAACAGCTGCAGGAAAGTATTACTGAAAGATCAAGGGTGTTCTTGTTTTCATCGCCCTGTAATCCGAGCGGCACGGTTTACACAAAAGAAGAATTAAAAGAGCTTGCAGATATTTTTGAAAACAATCCAAACATTTTCATCATTTCAGACGAGATATATGAGTATATAAACTTTGTCGGCCATCATGAAAGCATTGCGCAGTTTTCAGGTGTAAAAGACCGGGTGATCATTGTAAATGGCTTGAGTAAGGGATTTGCAATGACCGGCTATCGTCTGGGTTATATTGCTGCGAACCCGATCGTGGCAAAAGCTTGTGAAAAGATACAAGGTCAGTTTACCAGTGGCGCAAATGCGATCACTCAACGGGCTGCGATCACGGCATTAACCACTGATCTTCGTCCTTCTATGGAAATGACAAAAGAATTTACACGTCGTCGCAAACGTATTCTTGAGTTGCTAAAATCGATTCCCGGTACCCATGGTGCCGAACCCGATGGCGCATTTTATATTTTTCCCGTCGTTAAAGAATTTTTTGGAAAAACCGACGGAGAAAATATGATCAACGATGCAGATGATCTTTGTATGTATTTACTCAATAAAGCAAATGTTTCCACCGTAACTGGTCGGGCATTTGGTGCACCGGAGTGCATTCGTATATCA
>DASVAM010000471.1:0-5103 GCA_036376375.1 Chitinophagaceae bacterium | reverse complement strand
CAATACACTCAAAGCTTGAATTCATAAGTGTGCAGGATATGAACAAAGCAGTGGAAACGCTTGTTCATTTAGCGCAGATATGGTGCGAAAGGACTCCTTCGGAGGAGCAAAAGTCATAATTGAGCATTGAATCTTAACCTTAACCTCAGCCTTAACCTTGCATCTAAATACCATCTTTCCAGATTCTCATATACCAGTAGATCGGGTAGCCAACGATCCCCGCAAACAAGAAAACAAGGACCCAGATAATTCTTTCCGTTGAATCCATCCCTTTGTGCCTGACAAGATGCATGATACAGAAAACAAGAAGACCGATCGAAAGTATGGCCATTCCAAATCCAAGTATAAATAATGGGGCGAATGAACCTAAAATTTCCTGCGGTGTCGGATCATATCTTTCCCAATCTGCAAAAGTTGGAATAAGCCACATGACCATAATAAATAAAACAGCAAGAAGTACTAATGGTAAAAAGCTAAGGATACCAATAAATAGTTTTGAGCCGCGTGACATAAAATTGGTTTATGTAAAGTTAGCTCAATTCTTTTTTGCAGGAGTTCGAACGTAAAATAATTGAAAGCAGATTGAAATTCTTGGTACTTTAGCGCACTCAAAAAATTTAATTTATGCAACAATTTTGGTCACAATATTGGTGGACGATCGTTCTTTTCTTCTTGTTATTCGGCACTTTTTTTACTGTTAACCAGGGCTTCATTGCTGTCATTACCATGTTTGGTAAATACCAACGTATAGCAAGACCAGGATTAAGAATGAAAATACCGTTTATCGAAACGATTCATAAGCGGGTCTCCATACAAAATCGTTCCGTGGAGCTGGAGTTCCAGGCTGTGACACAGGACCAGGCAAATGTTTACTTTAAAAGCATGCTTTTATATTCTGTACAAAACGCCGATGAGGAAACGATTAAGAAAGTTGCGTTCAAGTTTATTGCGGATAAAGATCTGATGCAGGCATTGATCAGGACCATTGAAGGTAATATCCGTTCTTTTGTTGCTACCAAGAAGCAGGCAGAAGTACTGGGTCTTCGGAAAGAAATCGTTGAGTATGTAAAAGAAGAAGTAGATCATTCATTGGAATCCTGGGGTTATCATTTGCAGGATCTTCAAATAAACGATATCACGTTTGATAAAGTGATACTTGATTCAATGAGCAAAGTGGTGGCAAGTAACAACCTCAAAGCTGCTGCGGAAAATGAAGGACAGGCTTTATTGATCACAAAAACAAAATCTGCGGAAGCAGAGGGAAATGCAATCAAGATCTCGGCGGAAGCAGAAAAAGAAGCAGCAAGGCTACGCGGCCAGGGTGTTGCGCTCTTTCGTATGGAAGTGGCACAGGGTATGACGGAAGCGGCTGAGCAGATGAAACAGGCTAATCTTGATACGAATGTAATTCTCTTCAGTATGTGGACAGAGGCGGTAAAGAATTTTGCAGAGTTTGGTAAAGGCAATATCATTTTCCTGGATGGCAGTCCGCAGGGAATGGAAAATACGATGAAACAAATACAGGCAATGATGATGAAGCCCGTTGGATCAGGTTCTAAATAGTTATTTGCTAAAGTTTAACGGTTTTATATATTTATTAGACCGAAAGTGAGTAAAGTCCGGAAGTCCGAAAGAAGATTCCAACGATTGTGAGTAGTCTTTCGGACTTTCGGTCTTCGGACTTTCCGACTTTACATGTTAAAGAACTACAAAACTTCATTTGGTTACACAACGTGGCATTATTTTTCTCGTTTTCATCCACAGTTGTTGAAAAGTTATCTATTCGCGAATATCCCGTAGTACTACTTTTACGAACCAAAGAAAATGAAATGATCTATCTCTTACAGGTTTCCGACTCCGTGACAAAAATTGCCGGTCTTGTCAATATTGATCGGAATAATGATGGCAGCACAAGTTTTATGGAATTGCTTTTTATGGGTGGCTGGATCATGATCCCGCTGGCTATTATGCTTCTCCTGGCGATCTATGTATTTACAGAACGTTACATTGCCATTCGCAATGCTTCAAATATTGATCTAAATTTTATGAACATTATCCGTGACCATATTGTGAGCGGTAATCTGGTTGCTGCAAGAAGTTTTGCCAAGAATTCAAATAATCCCGTGGCCAGGATCATTGATAAGGGATTGCAACGTGTGGGCAAGCCAATTGAAAATATTGAAAGGAGCATGGATAATGTGGGCCAGCTGGAAATGTACAAGCTTGAAAAGAATTTGGGTATCCTTTCGGTTGTTTCCAAGGCCGCGCCGATTTTTGGTTTTGTGGGTACGCTGATTGGATTGATGCAGTTGTTTGCAAATATACAGCAGGCAAATGAGGTTGAGATCAATGTCGTTTCGCAGGGTATTTATACAAAGCTAATTACGTCGATCACCGGTCTTGTGATAGGGTTGATCGCCTATTTCGCTTACAGCTTCCTGAATACGCAAATCGATAAGACATCCAACAAGATGGAAGCAGCTGCAGCCGATTTCCTTGATGTATTACAGGAGCCTACTCATTAATCACCAGAAGAATGAAGTTTAGAAAAAAACATAGATCAGAGTCGGAAGTGTTTACAGATTCACTCAATGATATTCTTTTCATTTTGCTGATGTTCTTTTTGATCACCACTACGCAGGCCAACCCGAATGTAAAGATGGTGAATACCCCCCGTGGATCGAAGGACAGGAAAGTGAAACAAAGTGTAACGGTTTCTATTGATGCGGCGCAAAAAGTTTATATCGGGCAAAAGGAAATAGCTCCGGCGCTGCTTGATTCGTTTTTAAAAATTGAATTAGATAAGCACCGCAAGTTTCCGGATGACACGCTTACTGTAGTAGTAAATGCTGACTCGATCGCTTATCATGCCGGGTTTATAAAAGTGCTGGAAGCCGCAAAGAAAAATAATGCAAAGGTTGCCGTCAACGTAAAGAATTAATTATCGCATTGCTTTGATCATCCTCTCTTTTCCCTGCATATCTTTTCTTAATTCTACTTTCGAAAATCCCGCGGAGCGAAACATGTTCATAACATCCCCGCCCAACGCTTCATTGATTTCTACAAATAGATTTCCCACGGGTTTTAAATGTTCAAAAGAGAAAGCAGCGAGTTTTTTATAGAATAACAGTGCATCGTTATCAGGCACAAATAAAGCGAGGTGAGGCTCATGTTCTTTAACCCGTTCATGTATACTGTTCATCTCGCTTTGTCTTATATAAGGTGGATTACTGACAATGATATCGTATTGGCTCAGTTCTTTCCATTTTTCTTCGTCAAGGAAATCAAACAAACGAAAATCAACTTCTGCATTATGCTCCATTGCATTTTCGGTGGCAGTAAACAACGCTTCACTGCACACATCAATTGCTGATACAGTTGTCTGTGGCAATTTTTTCTTTAAAGCGATTGGGATGCATCCACTACCAGTCCCAATGTCAATGATTGAGCATTGAGCATTGAACATTGAATATTGAACATTTATCTCTTTTATGACCCAATCAACAAGCTCTTCCGTTTCCGGTCTCGGTATCAACACAGTTTTATATACCTTAAACTTCATTCCTGCAAACCATGCTTCTCCCAATACATATTGAACGGGTTCATTTTTCTTTAATCTTTCCGTAATGGTATCAAGGTCTTCAAGCTGGTGACAGGTAAGATAAGGGATTTTGTTTTTTACCTGTTCCGCTCTTGTCATCTTCGTTATATGCTCCATTACCAGCTCAATAATGTTTCTCAGCTCATCACTGTCATAAACTTTTTTAAGTTCTTTTGTCAAAACCGTTCTTGCTTCATTCAAGGTCATTCGCAAACTTAATTAATTTACTTTTGTTGGTAATGACTCCTGACTCCCGACTCCTGACTCCTGACTCCCGACTCCTGACTCCTGACTTTTTTATGCATCGCTGCCTGGAGCTCGCCAAAAATGGAGCTGGTTATGTTGCCCCAAATCCAATGGTGGGAGCTGTGCTTGTACATGAAGAAAAGATCATTGGTGAAGGATTTCATCAGCGATATGGCGGGCCACATGCAGAGGTGAATTGTATAAATTCAGTGAAAGCGGAAGACAAGAATAAAATTTCAGGTTCGATTTTATACGTTTCATTGGAGCCCTGCAGTCATTTCGGTAAAACTCCCCCCTGTACAGATCTGATAGTAGCCAATCAAATTCCTGAAGTGGTTATTGGTTGTCGGGATCCTTTTAAAGAAGTTAGTGGAAAAGGCATTGAAAAGCTGAAGGCTGCAGGATTAAAGGTTGATTATGGAATTCTTGAAAAAGAATGCAGGCAACTCAATAAACGTTTTTTTACATTTCATACAATGCATCGGCCATATATCATTTTGAAATGGGCCGAAACAGCAGATGGAAAGATTGCCCCCTCTAACTCCCCCGAAGGGGGAGAATCCCCTGCACAGCCCTTGCTTAATGACGAAACTAATTTTAAGAAAGAAAATTCAACAAGCGAGGATGGTGTGTTGGTGGCTTCCCCCAACGGGGGAAGTCGGAAGGGGGCCCGTCTTTACATCTCAAACGAACAAACAAACAGGTTGGTACATAAATGGAGAAGCGAAGAAGCATCGATACTCGTTGGGACAAATACAGCTTTATACGACGACCCTGAATTGACGACCAGGAACTGGCATGGCCCATCACCGGTAAGACTGGTAATTGATATGGACCTGAAACTACCGCCAACTTTAAAGGTTTTTAGCAACAAACAAAGAACAGTTATTTTTAATACCATAAAACATCAGGAACAAGATAACCTTACGTATTACCAGGTAACGGATGACGTGAATCTTGTTCACCAGATTGTGAATGCATTGTATCAAATGAATGTTCAAAGCGTTTTGGTAGAGGGAGGCGCAAAGCTCCTGCAATCTTTTATTGACGAAGGAATGTGGGATGAGATTCGTGTAATTAAAAATGAAGAATTAAAAATTAATAATGGTCTTAATGGGCCAGCGTTTACAGATCGAAATGCAGATGAAGTAATAAAGATCTTAGGTGATTCAATTAAAATATACACGAATGAACTGGGTTGAATGGTTGGGATATTTTGCTGCAGGATTGGTTGTTCTGAGTTTCCTGGTGGGCTC
>DASVAM010000306.1:0-5784 GCA_036376375.1 Chitinophagaceae bacterium | reverse complement strand
ACTTCAATATTTCCTTTTTCTGCTTCGGTATTTAATTCTTTAAGCAATTCATCATTAACTTCTGAAAAATTATTCACGAAGTTGAGTGGGTTCTGAATTTCATGCGCAATACCGGCTGTAAGCTCCCCCAACGAGGCCATTTTTTCGGAATGGATAAGTTGTGCCTGAGTAGATCTTAATTGGTGTAATGTATTTTCAATTTTTTCATTTCGCTGTCGCAAAGTTTCATTAGCTTTTTTCCTGTGCTGGTTATTTCTATAGAGCAACAAAACTATAACGATAAAAACAACAATACCTGACAGCAGCAGGTATATTCTTAATTTCTCGCGGGTTTCTATTTTTTCTTTCTCCAGTTTTTCCAACTTTGCCTGCTCATCTACGACAATGTCCTGAAAGGCAAGGAGATTTTTTCGCTCCTCCTGGCTAAGACTATCCGTTAATGATTTAGCCCATTTTAGATAGAGGGTGGCGCTATCGGTACTGCCCAGCTGATCAAAATGGGAAGCAAGCAAGTCATAGGCATCTCTTTTTCCTACCGGGTCTTTGCGCCTTTCATATATTCTCAAGCCTTCTTTGGCATAATACAAAGCAGAGTCAATTTTTTTTAAATCCGCATACACACGACTTAATGAAATATATCCCTGGCCCCTGTGCACATAATCATTTGTCTCATTTAAAAGCTCCATACCCTGTAATATGGTATGGGCCGCTAATTTGAAATTTCCCATCCGTTTATAGGTATCGCCCTGGTATAACATGGTGCGCCCCAGTTGTGGATCCTTCAAATCTGAAAACACGGATTGGGCCTTTTCAATCAACAAGAGTGCCGAATCGAATTTTCCGGCGTTCATATAAGCAATACCCATGTGAAAGTTTAGTGCCGCAATAATTCCTTTGTCGCCGGCTGCTGTTGCATATTTTTCGGCTTCGCGGTAGTTTTTCAATTGATTGTTGATATTATCCTCCCAGTTTCCGGTATATGCATTTAGCAACCCGATCAGATCGTAGATCCTGGCGATCGCTTTCATTCGTTCCTGTCCCGGGCTTTTGCCCGGCAACAACCCCCAAATCGTCTTTTCAACACCGGGGTCCCTCGCAATATGTAGCGCTTTTAAATAAAACTCCAAGGACTTTGAGAACTTTTCCTGTTGCATCTGGACAATCCCCATTCCGGCCAATATAGAAACCTGATCAAATTTTAGATTTAATTTGACAGCAATCGGCCAGGCCTTTTCAAGGTATGAATTTGCACTATCACGATCCTCAAGCATGTAATAGAATCCCAGGTTTCTATAAATATTCATTCGGGCAGTGTCGTTTTTTGCATCGGATAGAGATTTGTACAAACCTTTCAAATATGGACTTTCCTGTTGCCCGGCAATTAGGGATGGCAACAAGAGTAAAAAAATTACTTTTAAAAATATTTTCATTCTCTATAATTAGTTCGCAATTGAATAATAAATTCACTTCCTTCTCCTTCTTTCGTCTCCACTTTTAATTCACCACCATGTCCTTTGGTAATTATATCATACGCCAGTGATAAACCTAATCCGGTTCCCTGTCCGGTTGGCTTAGTAGTAAAAAAGGGCTGAAATATCTTATCCAGAATATTTTGAGGGACGCCGTTGCCATTGTCTTTGACAGAAATTAAAGCCCCTAAATCCCCTGAAGGGGACTTTACACTCCGGGTAACGACACAAACTATTGGTTCATAATTTGGCTCTTTCTTTTTCTTTTCATCCACTGCATAAAACGCATTGTTTATTAAATTCAACACAGCTCTGCCCATATCCTGTGGAATGATATTTATTTTACCAATGCTGTTGTCAAAATCAGTTTTCACGATTGCATTAAATCCTGCCTGTCCGGCAGACAGGGATTTGTCTTTTGCCCGAAAGCCATGGTAAGCTAACCTCAGATATTCATCACACAAAGCATTAATATCAGTCAATTCTTTTTGGCCACTGCTTGTTCTTGAATGCTGCAGCATTCCTTTTACTATCGCATCAGCTCTTTTACCATGGTGATTTATTTTTTGCTCATTCTCTTTTATAGAGTCCGCAATTTCATTTGACAATTGCATATTGCCCGTTGCCAATTCAGATTTCAGTTCATCAACTAATTCAGTATTTAGATCCGAAAAATTATTCACAAAGTTCAACGGGTTTTGTATTTCGTGTGCAATGCCGGCGGTAAGTTCGCCAAGTGAAGCCATTTTTTCTGATTGAATAAGTTGGGCCTGGGTTGATTTTAGCTTGCTGTAAGCTGTCTCAATTTTCAATTTTGCCTTTTGCTTCAACCGTATGTTTCGCCATAGAATGACAGCTATTACCAAAAGAACGACAATGCCAGACACCAAGGCGTATGTTCTTATTCTGTTCTTATATTGTTCCTCTTTTTTTTGAAGATCTTGTTTTCTCTGTTCTTCATCGAATATCGACTTCTGGAAATCCTGGATCCTTGACTGACTGAATACGCTGTCCTTTGCCGTGAGCATGATCCTCATGTATTTCACGGTACTGTCCGGATTATTTGTTAGCTCAAATGCTTTTGCAAGCAAAGAACTGGCCTCGAATGCAAATTCACTGAAATCATGTTCCTGGCATAATTGGAGCGACAGCCTGGCATAATAAATTGACGAATCTAGATCATTCGTTTTATTAAAAATAGTTGCAAGTTGGTTGTAGTTCCGGGCCAGCCAGTAGGTGTTTTCGTACAGCTTACATTGCTCTACACTCAAATAGGTGTAATTTTTCGCCAACTGAAAGTTTGCCGATTCCTGATAAATAAAGGCCAATACCGATGACCCAAGAAAAATAAATCTTTTAAACGCCTTCGACTGCATACTCAGATCATACGCTCTTTTGGCGTGCCAATGTGCAGAATCCTGTTGTTTCAGTTTTTGATAGAGAAGAGCTAAATGACTATGAGCGGGAAACGATTCCGGTACTGATGCATTTTTCCCACCATTCCATATCCAGATTGAGTGATGAAGTTGTGCAATACCCGTATCGTAATTACCCATCTCCCTATTCAGCACCCCGAGGAAAAAATATACCGAAGCAAGAGTAGCGGGTCTGTCATCCTTCAATATCTCCGCAACCTTTAAGTTCTCCAGGGTAGCTTCAAGTGCTCTGGGATAGTCTGCGCGGCTGTTATATGCAAAAAACAAACTTCGCAATCCTCTGAAATTACCATAGAGGTAATTTAGTTTCCCAGAGAGCTCAATTGCTTTTTTCGCATAAACAATACAACTATCAAATTGATTGAAACCATAATAATCGGCCAGCTCACTCAACACTAAAACCTTACTGGTATCCTCTTTGGAATTATTTAGCTTACGATACAAATCTTCGAGGAAATCTCGTTGAGCCCGGGCGTCGCCCGAAAGCAAAACCAGTATCGAAGCCAGGAAAAAAAGTTTCATAATCTCATCATTTTACAAAATTTTTCCCTAATCCTGTTCACATTTTTGGTAATTGCACAATGAGACGAGTACCGATTCCTTCAGTCGTTTCAACTTTGAGCTCTCCACGATGTCCTTTTGTAACTACATCATACGCCAGCGATAAACCCAATCCTGTTCCTTGTCCCGTTGGCTTTGTGGTAAAGAATGGCTGAAAGATCTTCTCTAAATTCTTTTGCGGAATGCCATTGCCATTGTCCTCAATTTTAATCTCAACGGCCCCCCGGCCCCCCAAAAGGGGGTTCAATGAAGTCTTCACAATAACGAGTGGCTCATATCCGGGAATATTTTGTTTGGCTTTTTCGTTGACAGCATAAAAAGCGTTATTGATCAAATTGAGAATGACCCTGCCAATCTCCTGCGGTACTATACTTACCTTTCCGATGCTATTATCAAATTCAGTTTTAGTGGTTGCTTTGAATGATTTGTCTTTTGCTTTCATACCATGAAATGCCAATCTCAGGTATTCATCAGCTAGTGCATTAATATCCGTTAGCTCTTTTTGCCCGCTGCTGGTCCTTGAATGTTGCAGCATTCCCTTTACAATAGCATCTGCCCTCTTCCCATGGTGATTTATTTTCTGCTGATTATCTTTTATGTTATCAGCAATCTCATTTGCCAATTGCAAATTAGCTGTTGCCAATTCCGACTTTAGCTCATCTATCAACTCAGTATTGACATCTGAAAAGTTATTGACAAAGTTTAACGGGTTTTGAATCTCATGTGCAATCCCCGCAGTCAATTCACCAAGCGAGGCCATTTTTTCAGCCTGTATCAACTGTGCTTGTGTATTCTTTAATTCTGCGTAAGCGGTTTCGATCCTTGCCTTTGCTTTTTGTTTCTGTTTGTTATTCCTCCAAAGTATAAATGCTATAGATAAAAGCACAATTGCTATACCTGACAAACCATACAATCTTATATTGTTACTGTTTCTTTCCTGCTGAGCCTTCAATTCTTGCTGGTGAATTTTTTCATTAAAAGCAAAATCCTGTGCCTCCCTGATCTTTTGCCGGCTAAATAACTTTTTATCGAGTTCCAGTGATAGCTTATAGTATTTGAGTGAGCTATCTTTTTGTCCCACCAATTCATAGAGAGTGGCCAGGTGATTTACCGAACGTATTCTGCCTTCGGTATAAGAAAGGCCGCCTTCCTGCACGATTGATTTATTACCGTAATAAATAGCAGAATCCAAATTACCTGTTGATTGAAATACTTCAGACATTTCATTATAAATATCTACCAGGTCTATATAAATGTAATATTTCTGAGCAAGCGGAACTCCGGCCCTGAAATAAAATAAAGCTGAATCGGGTTTGTTCAGCTTTTTATAAACTACGCCCAGCTTTAAGTAGATGCCGCTCCAGTCTTTAATTCCTTTGTAAGATTGCAATCCATAGTATAAGGCGGAATCCAAACGGTTCATTCTTTCATATATTACACAGATATCACCGAGTATCAGGGGTCTGAAAAAGCTATAGGCGGGTGATCGTGAAAAAGCCTCCGCCCTGAATGCATATTTTAATGCTTCAGCAAAATCTTCCTGTTCCCGATAACATATTTCCAGCGTTGTATTGGCACGCATGATAAGCAAGGAATCCCTGAGTTTTTTTGCAAGCGTTAGAAAGCTGAATCCATATTGTAATGCGCTGGTGTAATTACCCTGTAAAGTCATGGCCATTCCGAGAACCATACTATTGAGGGCTTCTCCGGAAACATAACTTATTTTTTTTGAAAGTTCCAGCCCTTCACTTGCATACTGTATTGCAGAGTCCTGGTGTACAAAGGCATAAGAAAATCCAAGGTTCCATAGGGCATTAATTTTAGATGTATCTTCCTTTGTTGTGGCAATTACCTGTCTCAGACTGTCCCTGTTGACGGTCATTTGCGAATGCAGGTGCAGGGTTGTAAAAAGAAATAATATGTTCAGCCAATATTTTATCATGGTTTAATTTGCAGGTAGCCGGATAATGAATTCACTCCCTTCACCTTCTTTTGTTTCAACCTTCAACTCACCACCATGTCCTTTTGTAACTATATCATAAGCCAAACTCAACCCCAATCCAGTTCCCTGTCCGGTTGGCTTCGTAGTAAAGAAAGGTTGAAATATCTTATCTAAAATTTTTTGCGGAATGCCATTGCCGTTATCCGCAACCCTTATTTCGATCTTGCCCCCATCCCCTGAAGGGGAGCCAAGTCTTTTAGTTGAGATAGTCACTATTGGTTCGTAAGTTTTAATACCCCGGGGGCTTTGCTTTTGTTTTTCACTCACCGCATAAAAAGCATTATTGATCAAATTCAAAACAACTCTTCCTATATCC
>DASVAM010000469.1:0-4707 GCA_036376375.1 Chitinophagaceae bacterium | reverse complement strand
GATAACGTGGATCATTGTATCATCAAGATGAATTAGCCCATCGTTATTATAGATTTGGTAAACGGGCTTTTCTTTTGTTGGTAAGGGCGAGATGTGCTGAAGATATCCTTTGCCGGCTTTATAAAAACGATAATCTATTTGGGAGTTGATATATTCCGATTCGTCATAATCGATCTGGTCAAGAACAAATTCTGATATGGGTTTACCGTCTTTTAAGATGCGGGCTGAAAAAATACCGTTGGGATTCTGAGACCCATTGAATTTATCGATCGCCCGGATCGCAAAACTCAGGACGTTGAAGCCAGTTTTTATAACAGGCAGATCCGGAATGATATACCCGCTCGTAGTTTTCTTTAATGAAAATAGTTTAGGTGTTTGATCGTATGTACTGATACCGCGATCATACATCGCAAGTTTTAATAAAGTTGGGGGAACATCATCCTGCAACGGCATGCCAAACAATAAGGGGTTAAGACAACGGCCAGTCTCGGTTTCCCTGATCTCAAAGTGCAGGTGCGGACCCTGCGAACCACCTGTGTTGCCACTTTTGCCGATTTCTTTTCCCTTTTTTATCTTAAAATCATCTTCACCGAAATCCAGCTCGATAGCCCAGGATTCTTTTTCAGATTGTTTTTCTCTTACATATTTTTCCAGCTCAGGGTAGAACGCATTCAAATGTGCATATAAAGTGGAATATCCGTTTGGATGATCGATAATAATAAATCTTCCAAAACTGAAGGGCCTTATGCCGATATGCGCCACGTAACCATCTGCCGAAGCATATACGGGGTAATTTTCTTTTTGCTCCGTGCGAATATCGAGTCCCATATGCCAATGATTGGTGCGTAGTTCTCCAAAATTGGCCGACAGGGACATCGGAATACGTAATGGATTACCAAAATAACCCTGAGGATATTTAGAAACACTGCTTGCCTGGCTTTCGGCCTTTAAAAAAGAAACCAGGAACAGGATCAATGCAGCAAGCGATTGAGGATAGTTGCGGATTATCATTTCGAAGGCAAATTAACACAAACCTTGCCTATCTGATTTTATCATTGCTTAAATTCGATATAAAACGCAGGGATCCCACTCACCTTCGTATGTATTTGTACCGACGTCCTTTCCTTTGCCTAAGACCGGTTCTGTAAGAGATGTTAAAGTTGAATTCCCCGCCGATGCACTTGCCGAATAAAATTAATCGTAACCAATACAACGGGTCGCGAGCAAACAACCTTGGGGTCTCGCCGCCCATGAAAGTTGATAATGTACAAGTATAAAAGGTTATTATGAAAGAATGACCTCGCGTGAATCACATTTGAAAAGTAGCGAGACGACCCTGATCGAAGTAGATTATCCAATGAGGATCAAAGTAAACATTGGCAGAGAAGTGGAAGCAGAATTCCTTGAAGCAGGCAGCTATATCGTGAACATTTCAATTAATCAGTAATTACCCGCTCCGAAAGTCCAATTAATTTCCCATGTGTGGAATTATTTGGATTTTTTTAATTCATTGTGCAACAAATTTGGAACGCCATTTGTCTTAAAGAAGTAAGACCTTCTCCAATAAATACCGAAAGGTAGTGCTTGTGAAAACCAGTGATTGAATTTCCAAATACCATAAACCTTAGACAGATGAAACAATTTAACCACAAGATCTTTATCGCAGCCGTTGTTGTTGGCGGGTTATTTATCGGCGCCGTAAAAGGACAGGAAGCCCGGAGTAGCTGGGTAAGAAAGATGAAAACCCGTGATGAAAAGAAAATCAAGTCTCAAAACCGGAATGAGGTTATTCTTGACGACTACGAGATCGCTTCTTACCACAACAACTGAACATTTGTAACGGAAATAAAATTTATTTGAAATAAGAACACATCAAAATCTCCATTTCCCTTACTTTTGCAACCCGGGTAAATACCCGGTTTTTTTATGTTCGATCGGTTCCGCTTTTTAAAACCTAAATACAAAAATGCCGAAAGATCCTTCGATTAAATCAGTATTGATTATTGGTTCTGGCCCCATCATTATCGGCCAGGCCTGTGAGTTCGATTATTCAGGTACACAAGCAGCGAGAAGTTTACGGGAAGAAGGAATTAAAGTAATTCTTATCAATAGCAACCCGGCCACCATCATGACCGACCCAATGATGGCTGACCGTGTGTATCTATTGCCACTAACCGTTGAAAGCATCGAGCAAATATTGCAGGAAAATCAGATTGACGCCGTGTTACCGACCATGGGCGGACAAACTGCACTGAATCTTGCAAAAGAAGCCGAGGACCTGGGTCTGTGGAAACAATATGATGTCCGTTTGATCGGTGTAGATATAAAAGCAATTGATAAAGCAGAAGACCGGGAAAAATTCCGGCAGTGGATGATACAGCTTGGTGTGCCCGTGGCACCCGCCAAAACAGCCAATTCATTTTTGGAAGGAAAAGAATTTGCGCAACAGATCGGTTTCCCGCTTGTAATTCGTCCCTCATTTACGCTCGGTGGCACCGGCGGTGGGTTTGTACTCAATAAAGATTACCTGGATGAGGCGTTGAACCGCGGATTGGAGGCCTCACCAATTCATGAGGTATTAGTTGAAAAGGCGGTTTTGGGATGGAAGGAATTTGAACTGGAACTTTTGCGTGATGCAAGCGATAATGTTTGTATCATCTGCAGTGTTGAGAATTTCGATCCGATGGGTGTGCACACAGGAGATTCGATTACCGTGGCTCCTGCAATGACGCTGAGCGATACGGCGATGCAATTAATGAGAAACACTGCCATCAGAATGATGCGTGACCTTGGAAACTTCGCCGGTGGCTGTAATGTTCAGTTTGCATTAAACCCGGATACCGAAGAAATCATTGCGATTGAGATTAATCCAAGGGTGAGCCGTTCTTCGGCGCTTGCTTCAAAAGCGACCGGCTATCCAATCGCAAAGATCGCGGCAAAATTGGCAATCGGTTATACGCTGGATGAACTGGAAAACCAGATTACAAAAACGACTTCTGCATTCTTTGAACCGGCGCTGGATTATGTGATCGTTAAGATACCTCGCTGGAATTTTGACAAGTTCAAAGGGGCGAATGATACGCTTGGTCTGCAAATGAAAAGTGTGGGTGAGGTAATGGCCATCGGCAGAAGTTTTGCTGAGGCGGTTCAAAAAGCGTGTCAGAGCCTGGAAAATAACGCAGTGGGGCTCGGATATTATGGAAAAAGCCTGATGCATGCTGAAGATATCCTTGAACATATAAAAACACCTAAATGGGATCGCATATTCAGAATTAAGGATGCGTTATTGATGGGTGTGAGTGTGAATACGATCTCAAAAGCCACCAATGGCATTGATCGTTGGTTTATTTATGAGATACAAAAGATCTGCAACCTTGAAGTGGAGATCAGGAAATATAAAATGAATTCGCTTCCCGTCGATTTATTGAGAGAAGCAAAAACGATGGGCTTTAGTGACGAACAACTCTGCAGGATAATGAATGACGGGACCGAAGATGAAATATATGAGTTAAGAAAGAAGCATGGTATTACCCGTGTTTTTAAAATGGTGGACACCTGTAGTGCTGAGTTTGAAGCAAAGACTCCTTATTTCTACTCATCATTTGAAAGAGGCGGTGAGAATGAAAGTAAACGAAGCGACAGAAAGAAAATCGTTGTGTTAGGTTCGGGTCCAAATCGAATTGGCCAGGGTATTGAATTTGATTATTGCTGTGTACATGGCCTGCTTGCCATCAAAGAAAGCGGTTATGAAGCCATCATGATCAATTGTAACCCGGAGACGGTTTCCACTGATTTTGATATGGCTGATAAGCTTTATTTCGAGCCGGTGTATTGGGAACATATCTGGGAAATTCTTGAGCATGAAAAGCCGGATGGTGTGATTGTTCAGCTGGGTGGTCAAACAGCATTAAAACTTGCTGAAAAACTTCACAAGAAAGGAATTAAGATAGTTGGCACTTCTTACGACAGTATGGATATAGCCGAAGATCGTGGTCGTTTTTCTGATATGCTGAAAGCATTGGATATTCCTTATCCAAATTATGGAACTGCCTGGACAGTTGATGAGGCGATAGACGTAGCAAATAAAGTTGGTTATCCTGTGCTTGTTCGTCCTTCTTATGTTTTGGGGGGACAAAGAATGCGGATCGTCATCAATGATGATGAGCTGGAAAAAGCGGTAGTGAGTTTATTAAAACATATCCCTGGAAATAAGATATTGGTGGACCACTTCCTTGATCGCTGCCAGGAAGCCGAGATAGATGCCATATGTGACGGAGAAAAGTTTCATGTAATGGGGATCATGGAGCATATTGAACCAGCCGGTATTCATAGTGGCGACAGTAATGCCGTATTGCCGGCATTCAATCTTAGTCCGCTGGAGATCCAGGACATGGTAGACTATGCCAAGAAGATCGCACTTGAATTAAAAGTAAAAGGGCTTATCAATATTCAGTTTGCTATAAAGGACACGAAAGTATATGTAATAGAAGCGAATCCCCGTGCCTCAAGAACAACTCCGTTTATAGCAAAAGCTTATGGCAAACCGTACCTGAACTATGCTACCAAGGTAATGTTAGGCGAAATAAAAGTTCCGGATATACCTGAAGAAAAAAATTTGGATGGCTTTGCGATCAAAGAACCGGTATTCAGTTTTAATAAATTCCCGGGTGTAAATAAAGAGCTGGGACCTGAGATGAAATCAACGGG
>DASVAM010000302.1:0-11552 GCA_036376375.1 Chitinophagaceae bacterium | reverse complement strand
AGTAATTGTGCCCATTTAATTTCTAAAACAAGATCCGATGACAAACAGATCAAAATGTGCGGAAGCTCAAATGCTGATCAGGAAACCCGCCGGTGAGGTTTTTGATGCATTTATTGATCCTGCAATAACAAAGAACTTTTGGTTTACCCGAAGCAGTGGCCGGGTGGAGGTCGACAAAAAAATAACCTGGTATTGGGATATGTATAATGTTTCGGCTACCGTGCTTGCCAAAAAAATTTTACGTAAACAGCAGATCATTTTTGAGTGGGATAATCCGTCAAAAACAGTTGAAATTAAATTCAAAGCATTAGATGAGCGGTCTACTTATGTAACCGTGACCGAAAGTGGTTATGATAAAAACGGAGATGAATTAATCGCAGCCATCAAAGACGCTACTGGTGGTTTCACAACTGTGCTTGATGGGCTTAAAGCATTTATGGAACATCGAATTAATCTGAACCTGATAGCTGATAAGTATCCAAAAGAGGTTATGCAACACGGGCATCATTGACAAATTCTTTCCAAGTATCTTTGCACGGATGAAAAGTTTCGACGTACCGATTATTTATCGCAGCCCACTCATCTCGGCCATAAAAAAGAAGCGAAAAGAACAGGATAAGATGAAAAGGGATTTTACTCCTACCCTGCTTGACCTGGGTCCCCTGCAAATTTATCTCGCGAGGCATTTCGGTTTTTGTTATGGAGTGGAAAATGCAATAGAGATCGCTTTCAGAACGGTGGATGAAAATCCGGGTAAAAGAATTTTTTTATTAAGTGAAATGATACACAACCCGCAGGTGAATGCGGACCTGCAGGGCCATGGTGTACAATTTATGCAGGATAATTATGGTAAACAGTTAATTCCATTTGATGATTTGACGGCCGATGATATTGTGATCATCCCCGCTTTTGGTACGACCCTTGAATTAGAAAAAAAATTATACGATCTCGGAATTCAAACGGAAAAGTATAACACAACCTGTCCTTTTGTTGAAAAAGTTTGGAACCGAAGTGAACAGATCGCCCGGAAAAATTATACGATCATTGTCCATGGCAAACCAAAACACGAAGAAACAAGAGCTACATTCTCGCGTGCGGCCGCCAATGCGCCATCCGTCGTAGTAAAGGATATGCAGCAGGCAATTGAGCTGGCCCGGTACATTAAAGGAGAAAAACCACCAGAGCAGTTTTACAATGAATTTAAAGGACAGTTCTCCGAAAACTTTGATGTCACTAAGGACCTTGGCCGGATCGGCGTTGTCAATCAAACCACGATGCTTGCCAGCGATACACAAGCCATCGCCGATTATCTGAAGCAAGTGATGATTGAAAAATACAAATTAACGCCTGCAACGATTGAGGAAAGGTTCGCAGATACAAGAGATACGTTGTGCTATGCGACATTGGAAAATCAACAGGCAGTTTCAGGCATGTTGCAAACGGATGCTGACCTTGCGATTGTTGTTGGCGGCTACAATTCTTCCAACACATCTCATTTGGTAGAACTTTGCGAAGAAAAGTTACCAACCTATTTCATCAGCAGTGAAGAAAAAATTATTTCCTCAAACGAAATAGTTCATTATAATTTTCATACAAAGGAGGAAATTTTGACGTCCGGCTATTTACCGCAAAAACAGCCTGTGCAGATTCTAATTACCAGTGGTGCATCATGCCCTGATGCTTTAGTGGAAGCTGTGATCAATAAATTGATTAGCTTTTTTCCGTCAGGCTAACAACCGGCGAACTGATTTCGAAATTTTGAAATAGGCCGGTTTACTATTGAGTTCACTTATACAATAACTCGTAATATTCATGGGCCATGCGGTTACTGTCAAACTGGAAACGAACATCCCGCATACCATTTTTCATTATCATCCGCCAGGTATCGTAATTGTCGTAGTACAAAGGAAGAATCTCTTTTTGCAGTATCTCATATAATTTCTCCCGGTCATAATCATCCTGTTCGTGTACGGTCATGTTTGCATAGTCAGCTTTGGGAATTACAAAACCATTGTGCCCGTGATTGATAAACTCAGGTATCCATCCGTCATCCGTAGAGAAATTTACAGAACCATTCATTGCAGCGGTCATTCCACTGGTTCCTGATGCTTCCCTTGGTACTCTCGGATTATTTAACCAAACATCACCCGCTTGCTTCAATCTTTTTGAAAGACCGAGCTCATAGCCCACCAGCACAGCAACATTATTAAATTTTTTACTCAGATGAACAAGGTGGTTGAATTCAGAAATCGCCGGATAATCAACGGGGTACGGCTTGCCGGCCCAGATAAGTTGAACGGGATATTTTTTATCGTGCATCAATTTTTCAAACTGTTCTTCTTCTGTGGCGATCAAGCCTGCTCTTTTATACCCGGCAAATCTTCTTGACCAAACAATGGTAAACACATTCTGATCAAATATTTTTCCCGTCTGGTCCGCAACTATTTCAAATGCCCTTTTCTTTAAATGTTTTTTTCTGTCGTCAAATGCCCAATCATTACCTTCTTCCATGAATTTGTATAACTGCTTATCAGCCCAATACCGCCAATTTTGTGAATTGGTGATTGAAATGATGGGACATATATCGCTATGCTTTTTCCACATTTCTCTTGATACAACTCCGTGCAATTGCGAAACGCCATTGGCCAGTCTCGCAAAACGCAGCGCAACAAGAGAATGATTGAACATATCCTCACTGTTGCCGGTTATTTTTTTTACCTCGTCGACTGTCAGCCCGCAGAAATAACTCATTTTGTGACAGAGATAAATATCATGCTTTTCATTACCCGCTTCTTCCGGCGTATGGGTGGTGAATACAAGTCTCTTCTTTACCTCTTTCAGATCATGCTCATATTTTTTATACAAGTAAAATGCGGCCGAAAGACCATGTGCTTCATTCAAATGATATACATCCGGTGCAAATCCTAATTCATCGGTGAGTTTAGCACCACCAACACCAAGCAAAATAAACTGAGCCACCTTTGTCGCCACGTTGGCATCATACAACCGATGAGTGATCGTTTGTGATACATAATCATTTTCCGGAAGATCGGTACTCAATAAGAACAGGGGTGCCGTTTTAAATATCTCGGGGTCCAGGTACCATGCTTTTACCCAAACCGGATGTTCATGCACGGTGATCTGAAATTTAATGCCGGTATCCTTAAGAAAACTATATTGCTTTTCCATCCAGGATACCTGCAATGTCTGATCCTGGTTGCGCGCCTGGTCATAATAACCGTATTTCCATAAAATGCCGATGCCGATCATATTTTGCCTGAGCTCATAGGCACTGCGCAGATGAGAGCCGGACAAAAATCCGAGACCTCCGCTATATATTTTAAGTGGCTGGTGTGTAGCAAACTCCATTGAGAAATAGGCTACCTTCTTCGAATATCTTTCATCAAAAGGGTAAGGGACTTTAAATTGTCTAAAACTCATATTGTGTGGTTTTTACACAGGGCACAAAATAACGGGAAATAGCTATAAGAAAGTATCCGATCGATTGATCACCGCATTAAATTATTCACATACGGGGGAAAATTAATGGTTGGGAATGTCTGCAACTAACAATCATTTGGACGGCTTCTTTGATGATGTTTTTTGTTTTGCCTCTTTCTTGCGGGGATAATTGCCGTCGAATGAACATTTGACACCCCGATGTGCGCCGCAAGCATCAATCTCCTTTAACGAAACAGCAGTAGAAGAAAACTTAAATTGAAGTGAACAGGCATCCCCCGGTTGTCTGTATACTGCAGTGTTTGCCGAAGTAAAATTCGCCACGCCTTTCAGCTCTCCCTGACATTCGCCATTGTTGCGATCGACATGAATAAAGAAATTGATCCTGCCTGGCTTATTGTCATCACGGATCGAAACAATGTTCATCTTACCTCTTACATAATCTGCAGAGAATTTATTTTTCTTTTGCAGTGTATCGATCGGGTTGATCACTTCCCTGATCCTGTCATCTAATGCGTCTTTGGCAATAAGCAAAAACTGCTCTGCATCGCTACTGTATATATAAACGTCCTTTCCCTCAGCTGTGGAGCCGTCAGGTTTTTTCATCAGGACGGATTGAAAAAACTCAAATTTCCTGTTAAGGCCACTGAGTTGAATTGTTGTGGGATTGGCATCCTGCGCCAGCAGTGGAAGAAACGCTTTGAAATTATTTTTCTTGTCAAAACAAAGCACCAGCATAGTCTTTTTATCGGCCGTGACGGCTTTTGCAAACAGATAGGTGTCTTCATTTTCAATAATTCTTTTACCTGAATAAATTTTCGGTTTTGCATTTTTACCAAAAACTTTTACCAGCACTGAGTCGGGTACAAACTGTGCAAATACTTTATTAGCTATCAGCAATGAATCTTTCTCTTTTTTGTTCAGGGCAGTATCATTCACCTCGTACGGGGGTGTAATTAATTCAAATGATTCAATAAAGTCACTGACAACCACTTCATCAGTACCGGAAAGTGAAGGCTTTTTTTTCTTACTGCCGCAACTCATTAATAAAGAGATACCAAAAAATAAGCAAGCAAGATAACGGGCCATAATTCTGCAAATTGTTATCGAATATAATCTTTTCCATTTTTATACATAACAGGAAATTTTTTTGGAAATTCAACTCTATTTTTTTAGGTTTGTCTAAATTTATTTTTAGTCATGCTTAATTTTTCGGCCAGCGAGGAGAACTACCTGAAAACGATCTATCATTTACAAACAAAGGATGATAATGTGACGACCAATGAGCTTGCCGAAAAACTTCACACCCGGCCGGCATCGATCACAGACATGATGAAAAAGCTCAAATCCCGCAAGCTGGTCAATTACCAACCTTACCGTGGTTTTCGGTTGACTCCCGAGGGGAAAAAAATAGCGTTGAGCATTATCCGGCGTCATCGCTTATGGGAATATTTTTTGGCAGAAAAATTAAAATTCAACTGGGACGAAGTGCATGCAGTTGCCGAGCACCTGGAACATATAAGCAATAAGAAGCTAATTGATAAGCTTGATGAGTACCTGGCCTTTCCAAAATTTGATCCGCATGGCGATCCCATCCCCGACACAAATGGGAGAATCGAAACAGGCAAACAAATAAATTTATCAGATCTATCTATCAATAAACTTGCGAAAGTCTGTTTCATTGCCAATCAATCCGAATCACTACTGGAGCATTTGAATGAGAAAAAAATAACTATCGGTGCTACGATCATGGTGAAAAAGAAATACAACTATGATGATTCCCTGGAAATTAAATTAGACAGCAAGCTACTCACCATCAGTGATCAGCTAGCTAAAAACATTTTTGTAAAATATTAATCAATGCAAGAAATAGAACATTTTTTTGAAGGAATGGGTCCCGTTAAATCAGCTCTTATCGCCACCACTTTTACCTGGGTCGTTACTGCCCTGGGAGCTTCACTCGTTTTCTTCTTCAAAACGCTCAATCGAAGTGTACTGGATCCAATGCTCGGCTTTACAGGTGGAGTTATGGTTGCAGCCAGCTTCTGGTCATTATTAAATCCTGCTATAGAGATGTCAGAAAGACTTTATCCCTCGATGAAGTGGATGCCTGCTGCGGTCGGTTTCCTGGTCGGGGCCATGTTTATTTTTTTGCTCGATAAATTTACCCCGCACCTTCATATTAACTTTGGGGAATCGGAAAAAGAAGGCGTTAAAACACATTGGCACAAAACCACGCTCCTCATTCTTGCTATTACATTACATAATATTCCTGAAGGACTGGCAGTGGGTGTATTATTTGGTGCCGCTGCAGAAGGAATGCCGGAGGCATCTATCGCCGGTGCAGTCGCTCTTGCATTAGGTATTGGTATTCAAAATTTTCCTGAAGGCATTGCGGTCGCTATGCCACTGCGCAGACATGGCGTAAGCCGAAGAAAAAGCTTTTGGTACGGTCAGTTATCGGCAATAGTGGAACCGGCGGCGGGGGTGCTGGGTGCATTTGCTGTGATACACATGCAGTCCTTATTACCTTTTGCTCTTGCTTTTGCTGCAGGTGCCATGATATACGTTGTAGTAGAGGAAGTGATACCGGAAACACAAAGAGATAAATTCACTGACCGATCCGTACTTGGCTTTATTGGCGGATTCCTCGTGATGATGATACTTGATGTTGCATTAGGGTAAAAGACTCCCGGCGCATTAGTTGTGATGAAACACTACTTTCTTTGAATGATCTTTTACCATGTGCTTGAACCGGCTGAATGTCTCTGGCTTAATATTAAGATAGGAAGCAAGATATTTCTGTGGAACCCGCTGCATCAACTCGGGATGCTTCGTTACAAAGTTTATGAATCTCTCGCGGGGTGTAAGTTTTACCAGCTGGCTTTGCCATTTATCTTTCAATACCATCGTTGCGGTTATTACAAGCCGGCCAAGCCGTTGCATTTTGTCAGATGATGAATAGATCTTTTCAAGACATTCAAAAGTAATGGAGGTCAGCTCGACAGGTTCTATTGTTTCAATCGTATATTCAGAGGGCATGCGGCTATGGAACGACTCCTGCGCATGTATGATATGCCCTTCATGGGATATCTGTGTATTGATCTCTTCATTGTCTTTCTTATAATATTTTCTTGCAAGACCAGCCTCAATAAAGTTGATATAATTCTCGATCTCACCGGCCTGGGTGATGATGGCCTTCTTTCCAAAATTCCTTTTTATAACACAGGGAACTATTAGCTCATTGTACTCGTCCTCGCCAAGAGGAATGAACTTATTTAAGAAATCGAGGAATGTCTTCCGGAGACTCATAAACAGGTTGTTCTGTAATTTACAGAATAATTGATTCTAATCAAGCTAATCCGGGGTTTTTTTTGAAAATTAGCAGGAACTCACTTTTGTCTTTTGGGCAAAAGGGCCTTTAGCCGGCTAAACGTTTCCGGTTTGATCTGGAGGTAAGAAGCAAGATATTTTTGCGGCACCCGCTGCAACATATGTTGATGATTATCGATATAATCAAAAAATCTCTGCCTCGTAGATTTTGAAAGGCGATTATACCGGTTCTGATCTTTTTTTACATACATGCCATACAGTATCATTCGTCCCAGCCTTTCACCTTTGGGGAATCTATCCAATGCTTCTTCCATTTTATCATAGGTAAGAGAAAGAAGTATAGTGGGTTCAAGTGTTTCAAGAACGACCATCGAAGGTGTTTTGGTGAGGTAGGAAATTTCCGATTGTACCACATGGCCTTCGGTGGCGAGTTGCAGGATCACTTCATTCTTTCTCACGGGCAAATATTTTCTAATTAATCCTTTCACAACAAGGTTTAAATAATTATCGATCTCCCCTTCATGAACGATGATCGTACGTTTGTCAAATCTTCTTATTTCACAATATTGAAGGAGTTCGATCAGCTCTTCACGGGTAATTGGCATAAACCTTCCAAGATATTTTTGGGCATAGTCCAAATAAATCGGATCCAGGTCGGCAAATGAATTGTTCATTTCTCTTTTACCATTAAATGTTTTAGACGACTAAATGTTTCCGGTTGAATTTCCAGGTAAGAAGCAAGATATTTTTGTGGCACACGCATAACCAGGTCAGGGTTTTGTTTCATAAAATTCACAAAGCGTTCTTTTGTCGTGTACCGGATATTGTCAAGTATCTGTCGTTCTGTTTGTAAAAAAAAAGCAGTGATGATCTTTCTTCCGAATTTCTCCCATTTCTTATCCGATAAAAAAAGTTCTTCCAGGTCGTTCTTTGAAAGTGCATATGCCGTGACCGGTTCAATTGTTTCCAATATATAACGGCTCGGCTCACCTGTAATGAAAGAAATGACCGACCCCATCATACCGCCTTCTTTTATAAGATGGGTGATCACTTCCTGCTTTCCACGATAAAAATACCGCCGACTGATTCCTTTAAAAACAAAATAAATAGTGGTGGCTACATCACCGATATCTACAAGCTTTGTCTTTTTATCAAAATGGACAACACGAAGCTTTGAAGCCAGCAGGTGAAATTCATCATCGGTGAGTGCTATATGCCGGTTGATAAACTGACGGAAGTACTCGAGCATGCTACCAATTTATGATTTACGATCGTAATTCGGGCCACCGAATTGTCACAGGGGAACGGAAATGTGCTCAGTCTTTGTGTGATTGCGGCATTTCCTGTAGGTTTGCGCCAAAAATAAATATATCGGAGCAGATTTTTTGAATTAATCATTTTTTTTTCGTTTAAAAATCTTTAAAAATGGCAAGTAAAATCAAGGTGACAAACCCTGTGGTGGAACTCGATGGAGATGAAATGACACGAATTATCTGGAAATTCATAAAAGAAAAACTGATCCTCCCCTATCTTGATCTTGATATTAAATATTATGACCTCGGTGTTGAACACCGCGATGAAACCAATGACCAGGTAACGATCGATGCCGCCAACGCAATAAAAAAATACGGTGTGGGAATCAAATGCGCCACCATTACACCCGATGAAGCAAGAGTAGAGGAATTTAAATTAAAACAAATGTGGAAGAGCCCGAATGGCACGATCCGTAATATTTTGGATGGCACTGTTTTTCGTGAGCCGATCGTAATCAAAAATATTCCAAGATTAGTGACAAACTGGACGGCGCCAATAATCGTCGGTCGGCATGCTTTTGGTGATCAATATCGTGCAACAGATACCGTCATTAAAGGAAAAGGAAAACTGACCATGACATTTACACCGGATGGTGGGGAGCCGCAGACTTTTGAAGTTTTTAATTTTAAAAGCGATGGTGTGGCGATGACGATGTATAATACGGATGAAAGCATCAGGGGTTTTGCAAGAAGTTGTTTCAATATGGCGCTGAATAAAAAATGGCCGCTGTATATGTCAACAAAAAATACTATTCTTAAGAAATATGATGGCCGTTTTAAAGATATTTTTGAAGAGATCTATCAAAAAGAATTTAAGACACAGTTTGATGCCGCCGGCATTAACTATGAGCACCGCCTGATCGATGATATGGTAGCCAGTGCTTTAAAATGGAATGGCAATTTTGTCTGGGCCTGCAAAAATTATGATGGAGATGTGCAAAGCGATACGGTGGCACAAGGTTTCGGTTCATTGGGACTAATGACGTCCGTACTTGTAACTCCCGACGGAAAAACAATGGAAGCAGAAGCTGCCCATGGAACAGTGACCCGCCATTATCGCGAGCATCAAAAAGGACGACCAACTTCCACAAACCCGATCGCCTCAATTTTTGCCTGGACAAGAGGACTTGCATTTCGTGGAAAATTGGATGGAAATGATGCCTTGATAAAATTTGCTGACGCACTGGAAGCGGTTTGTATTGAAACTGTGGAAAGCGGAAAGATGACAAAGGACCTTGCTATTTGTGTTCATGGAAATAAAGTAAATCACGGCGAACACTATTTGTATACGGAAGAGTTTTTGGATGCGATCGATACCAATCTGAAGAAGAAACTGGGTTAAACGATCATGATCTTACAGATTGAACCCGATCGATATGATCGGGTTTTTAATGATTAAACCCCTCCCATTCCGTATATTTAATTTTCATTAAACGAAAACTGACCGTACAAATAGTTACCGCTTATGAGAAGATCTTTTTTTGCCAGTGCTTTAACTGCCGGATGGGTCGCCGGTGCCTTAGATATCATCGCGGCCTGTACACAAGCCTACCTGAAAACTGAAACTGCGCCCATGCAAGTGCTAAGGGGTATTGCAAGCGGAGCTGTTGATCCAAAGACTTTTTCAAGCCCTGCCCTGCTGGCACTATTGGGGTTGTTGATCCATTTTTTTATTGCGATCTCATTTACATTTTTCTTTTTCTTTTTGGCGAAACAAATTCCGTCGTTGGTTCAATACCCGCTACTCACCGGAATTGTTTATGGAATAATTGTTTGGGCCACCATGCGGTTTATCATTCTTCCTTATTTATCCAGGCATAAGCTAAAACCAATTGAAGGGACAGAAGCAATAAAAAATGCTGCGATTGCGGCAACAATCATAGTTGTTTGCGTCGGCATACCAATTGCGTTATTAGCGAAAAGATATGTCCGAAGAACGGTGTAAAAAATTGAATAGTGGATGATAACAATTACCAGAACCGATTCAGATAATACGGATTTTATTGCCCTTGTTAAGCTATTGGATGCTGAACTTGCTGAAATAGATGGCGATGACCATGTGTTTTACGCTCAGCTGAATAAGACAGATAAGATCAAACATGTGATCGTCGCTTATAAAAATGAAAGACCAATTAGCTGTGGCGCGATAAGAGAATATTCCCCGGTTTCTACCGAAATTAAGCGGATGTACACCTTGCCCGAAGAGAGAGGAAAAGGAACCGCCACAAAGGTTTTAAATGAATTGGAAAAATGGGCGGTTGAATTATTTTATCAAAAATGCATTTTAGAAACAGGTCTCCGGCAACCAGATGCCATCAGGCTTTATGAAAAAAATGGCTATAAACAAGTTCCCAACTATGGGAAATATGCCGGAATAGAAAACAGTGTATGTTTTGAAAAAGAGCTGATCATTTAACTATGGGGCTGATTCTAATTACTTTTCACACGAAACTCATAGATATAGGCTGGCTTACCATGTCTTGCCTGCGTGCTAATAAATAGATTTCCATTCTTATCAAAACAGATCCCTTCCGGTTGTGGCAGCATTTCTTTTTCGAAATAATCAAATGCTTTCAATTTCCCGTCACGGGAAAACTGTGCAATACATTTTGTATCCTTCGTCGAAATGATAAAAATATCATGTGAAACAGGGTGCACGGCTATTGCCGACGGGTTAAAGTCCACCTTCTCTCCCGCTACATTTTCAAAATCACTTTTGCTGATCAACATAAATGGTTCCGGTTTTAATGAATCTGCTTTTGTATCAAACTCAAAGATTGCCCGCGTCGATTTCTTTACATTTTCCAATCCCGGCTCATCCTTGCAAGCCACCAATAAATTTCCTGAGACCGGATCGTACGCAAGTCCTTCCGTATTATTTTCTTTTTTAAGCCATGTTTTTGTTTTTTCCGATACATAACCGCTTTTCCGACTGGTTATTTTAAATACGGCTCCATGACTCCACAATGCATATACTGTATCGCCAATGGATGCGAGGTCTTCAAAATCGAATTTGTCTTTATCGGTTTGTTCAAATTCGAGCTTATTGATGATGGTGCCGGCAGTATCCCCCAGTTTGATCTCATATAAAATCGGGCGGAGATCTTCAATTCCCAAAAGCCGGTCGTTCTGAAAAAATGTGATTCCCGATATTTCCAAAAGACTATCAGAAAGAGCACACTTTCTTAGGGGATTTTTCAGATCATAATCTGTTGACCGAAGTGAAACGGGCGTTACAACTTCTTCCTTCTTCGGGTCCGCTCCGGTGTTACAGGAACTATAAACAACCACGATTACTGCTACCACCATTGAACTAAATGAGAAATATCTTTTCATGAGTATAAGTGTTTATCCGCAAGCTTCCACCAATTTTTGTACCATGCTAATAATTTCAGTTTCCTGATTAGCCTTAACCCAATTTATTTCCTTGTCTTTCTTAAACCATGT